>CAYSVQ010000175.1:0-9506 GCA_964434565.1 uncultured Flavobacteriaceae bacterium
GAGATTGAAACCAAGGTATCCCCTCTAATAAGGCCTGTACTGAGCATAGCGAAGTAGGGGACAAAGGGGTGTGTTGGGGACAAGCTTAAAATGTAGATTCTCGGACAACACCTCCCTCAGTCCCTCCTTTTTAGGAGGGAGGTTTTTACTCCTGCCGCACTACCTGCGTACCGCCTACTGCCTACTAACCTTCCCCTCGTTTCTCCCGGTAAGTTTTATAAACCCGGATGCCGAGCATAATAAGCAGGGCCAAAACAAACAAGCCTGCCAGGCCGTAAAGCCAGTTAAACGTATTTTTAAGAATCGCGAGGAAGACAATGGCGAACAGCAGCATGGTGGCGCCTTCGTTCCAGAGCCGCATAAAACGCGAACTGTAGCGGATAATATCCCGCTGTAACTCCCTGTAGATCAAATGTGTTTTCCAGTGGTAGACAAACAGCAGGGCCACCATGGCTAATTTCATATGCATCCAGGGTTGTTGAAGCCAGGAAGGAGAGAGTATCAGCATCCATATGGCGGTGCCCGTGGCAAGGAAAAGTGACGGCCAAGTAATGATATTCCAGAGGCGCCTGCTCATGATCTTTAACTGCCTGCCCAGGATCTCCCTGTCCGGAGAGGGCTTTTCGGCGGCTTCGATATGGTAAATAAAAAGCCTCGGCATATAGAACAGGCCGGCAAACCAGGTAATCACAAAAACCAGGTGCAGCGCTTTTATGTAATTATACAGCTCCCCCACTTATTCCGTTATTTGCAAGGCGCCGATGCCTGCCTCCCACAGTTTGCCGTTATAGCCCGGGATCTTCCGGCTGATAAAATCATTGCCGCGGGCCTTCAGAACCTGCCATTGTGCGTCGAGCTCCTTCCTGCGCCCGCGGCTGGGTTCATTCACCCGCGGGATAGAGCTGTTGGTTTGCCCGATCAGAAAGAGGTAATTGGCCGTAAACTTATTGGGGTAGTTTTCCACATCGTCATAAGCCTTCGATTTCCTTTGGATCATTTCTTCATCCCAGGCAGTAAGTTCCGCGAGCAGGGCCTTCCCTTCCTCTTTCAATAATCCCTCTTCAATGGAGGGCATCAGCCCTTTTAACTGTTGTTGTACCTTATAAAGTCGGTTCACCATCTTGTGCATTTCGGTAAGGTTCTGCGCCATTTCCGTCATAAAGCTGTCATAGGTTTCATACTGGCCGGCTGCGGTTTCAAAGCCCGGGATCTCCAGGATAGTTCCCTTTGTTTCCACTGTCTCGCCCCCGGCCTTTAATATAAGCTTATAAGTTCCGGGTGGCAACCGGTGGCCTTCAAAATTGGCCTCGATATAGGCATTGGGGATTCCCGGCATGATAGGGTGTTTCATATCCCAGACAAATCGGTTCAGGCCCTTGTTCGCGCTAAGCACCGCGTCGGCAGGCGGGCCGCCGTCGTATTTCAGATAGGTACTGTCCTTAATGGATGAAAAACTTCGGATAAGCCGGTTGCCTGCATTCCGTACCTCCAGACTTACGGCTACTAAATCCATTGCCTCCGGAAGTTCATAGTAGAGCACCAGGCCATTGGCGGGATTCACCCCCTGAAAGGGATCGGTAACCTCAATATCGGCTCCGGGCTTGCTCATAGGGCTGTACCAGGACCCATTATAGGCCGCTTCCGGCTCGTAGAGTTTCAACGACTGCCCGGGTCGGTATTGGGCCATGGGTGCAAGATCGTCAAGAATCCAGTAGGAACGGCCCGAGGTGGCAACGATCAGGTCGCCCCGGTGTATTTTGAGGTCGGTGATGGGCGCCACCGGCAAGTTGAGCTGGAAAGGTTCCCAAAGCTGGCCGCCATTCCAGGAAATGTACATCCCGGTTTCCGTCCCTGCAAAGAGGAGGTCTTTGCGGGCGGGGTCTTCCCTTACCACCCGGGTAAATGCTCCGTTGGGGATACCGGTGTTGATACTCGTCCAGCTTTTCCCATAGTCAGTGGTTTTATAAAGCCCCGGGCTATGGTCGTTGAATTTATAGCGCGTAGTGGCAATAAAGGCGGTAGCAGGGTCGTGGGGAGAAATATCTATAGCGTTCACCAGCGTTTCCCCAAATCCTTTGGGGGTTACATTATCCCAGTTGGCGCCCCCGTCGCGGGTAATATGAACCAGGCCGTCATCACTCCCGGTCCAGAACACTCCTTTTTCATGTGGCGATTCTGTCATATAGGCAATAGTCCCGTAATTCTCGGCTCCCACCGCTTCATTGGTATACGGGACCCCTCCCAGGCCTTGTTTTTCATCGATGTTCCTGGTAAGGTCCGGGGAAATTTCCTCCCAGCTCTGGCCCATATCGCGGGTACGCAACACCAGTTGCGCAGCATGGTAATAGGTTCCCGGTTCGTGTACGGAACCAATGATGGGCGCGTTCCAGTTGTACAGATACTTCATGTCCCTTGCTTCCCGGCCCAGGTATTCGATAGGGGCGGCCATGATCTTCGTTTCCGACTTGGTTGCCATGTCGAGCACCTCAATGGTCCCCAGGTAGCTGCCCCCCAGAACATAGCGGGGGTTATCCGGGTCGAAGGCCAGAAAGGCGCTTTCCCCCCCTGCGGCATAGGTCCAGTCCTGTTCGCTGATCCCCCAGCGACCCAGGGAAAGGCTGGCTATCTTCACGGATGTATTGTCCTGTTGCCCCCCGTAGATATTATAGGGGAAAAGGTTATCCGTACTGATCCGGTAAAACTGGGCAGTGGGCATATTCTCCTGAGTAGACCATGTTTTGCCGCGATTGAAGGTAATGGCGGCCCCTCCGTCATCGGCAAGAACCATATTCCCGGAATTGTCGGGGTTGATCCAGAGGTCGTGGTAATCCCCGTGTGCGTCCGGGAGTACCTCCCAGTTTTTCCCGCCATCGATAGACCGCAGGGCGGGGGCGCTCATCACATAAACGGTATGTTCGTCATTGGGGTCCGGATACACTTCAATATAATACCATGCCCGCTGTATCAGGCGGTGGTCGCCGCTAACCTGTTCCCAGGATGCGCCGGCATTGTTCGAAACGAAGAGGCCGCCTTTTTCCTTATTGGAATCACTTTCAATCAGGGCGAATACTTTCTGGGGGTTGGCCTGGCTAACCGCGATGGCCATCTTTCCTTTTTCCTCGGGCAACCCCTTGTGGATACTGGCCCAGGTCTCTCCGCCGTCGACCGATTTGTACAGCCCACTGCCCGGGCCGCCGCTTACCACCTGATTCGGCTTTCGCTGGTGGTGCCACATGGCCGCGTACAGCACTTCCGGGGTGTTGAGGTCCATAGACAATTCCACCCCGCCACTAAGGTCGTTTACATACAGCACGTTCTTCCAGGTTTTGCCGCCGTCGACCGACTTATAGATCCCGCGTTCCTGAGTAGGTCCGTAAAGGGCGCCCTGGGCAGCCACATATACAATATCCGGATTCGTGGGATGGATACGGATCCGGGAAATATGCTGGGTGGCCTCGAGACCGATATTTGTCCAGGTGCTGCCGGCATCCGTGGATTTATATACCCCGTCGCCATAAGAGGTCATTACCCCCCTGGGGGCGTGTTCTCCCATCCCGCAGTAAATAATTTTTGGGTTCGAATCCGATACGGCCACCGCGCCTACGGAACCAGTCTTAAAATAGCCGTCGGAGATATTTTCCCATCGCTGGCCGGCATCGGTAGTTTTCCAGAGGCCACCTCCCGTGGTCCCCATATAATAGGTAAGCGGATCGCCTGCCACCCCTGTGGCGGTTACCGACCTTCCACCGCGGAAAGGCCCGATACTGCGGTACTTCAAAGGTTTAAAATATTCCTCAGCCGTTTGGGCGAAGGTGATAAGGGGCAGCAGGATAAAAATACAGGCTGCCAGGTAAGCGTGGTGGTGAAATAAGCGTGTTGTCATCGGTGGTTCAAGGTTCAAATTTCAAAGTTCAAGGATTGAGCATTGCTGAATAAGGTTGCCCATTTTCGGGTTAATAATTTCATTGTTACATAAGTTGATCACTGCGTTATGATAGAAAATTAAAACTTGGATAGTTAAGGGGAATGCTAACCCCTCCCCACTTCAAATTAATCTTTCCGGCTGCAATAAACAAGCAGGCGCGTTGGTTCAATGTTCAAAGTTCGGGCATGCATAAAACTTCTGCCAACTGCCACTGCTACTGCCTACTTTGTTCCGGGTTCAAAGTTCCGGGTTTGAGCATATATGAATAAGGTTGCCCTTTTTCCGGTTAGTAATTTCATAGTTGAATAAGTTGATCAATGCGTTTTTATAAAAAATTAAACCCTGCATAGTTAAGGGGAATGCCAACCCCTCCCCACTTCAAATTAATCTTTCCGGCTGCAGTAAACAAGCAGGCGCGTTGGTTCAATGTTCAAAGTTTGGGCATGCACAAAACTTCTGCCAACTGCCACTGCTACTGCCTACTTTGTTCCGGGTTCAAAGTTCCGGGTTTTGAGCATACCTGAATAAGGTTAAAGTTTTTAATGTTATTCCGCTACAAACAAATAATTCAGATTTTTTTCGTTAAAGGCCCGGTTAAAGGTTTTAACCTCCCCGTCTATCATAGCATCAAAGGCCTGTAATTGTTTTATGATTTCGGTGGTGAGCTTCTGTTTTACAGCCATTTGCTGGTCTGTAGGTTTAAAGTCTCCCAAAGTTACCAGGCTGTTCAGGTGTGCCAGTTTATTGGTAAGACGGATGGGAAAATTAAGCGGATCCTGGTTGCTCTTGTTCTGCGTCTGGTAGAGGGCTTTTTCGATTTCCGCGAAATCCTCCTTCATTTTCCTGGCTTTCGCCAGCAATTCCTCCAGCCTCTCGTCACCCTTGTATTGTTTTTCAAAGGCCTCCAGTTGGGCGTTCACCCGGCGTATCTTCTTAATCGACTGGTGGGCGCGGTCTACCGTCGCATTGATGTCGCTCACAAACTCGTGTTGCTGCTGCATGTCGGCTACCGTGGCCTCCGCCCGTGGATCAGGCAGGATGTTAAGTGGCCGGCTGGTAGTTGTGCCATTTACAGTTAGGTGCACCCGGTAATTTCCGGGCACGGCTTTCGGCCCATCCATATCTGCCCACCACAAGACCATTCCCTCCAGTTTTTCGGCCCCCTTTGTTCGGGTGTCCCACACATGCGTGTTTCCTCCTTTTTTAACCCCCAGTTTCTTCATTTTGTCTTTGGAAGAGTTTTTAAACACCGCCAGGGTATCCCCGGAAGTGGTAGTATAAGCCAGGGAGATACTGTCTTTTTCCGACAGGTCGCTGAGGTAAAAATGGGTGATCACCCCATTCGGGTGGTTACTCCCCGCCGTTTTGGAAGGATTTGCCATGCTGCTTCCATCGGTGCGGTATGCCGGTTTGGGTTCAAAGAGGTGCTGCCCATTGGCTGCCGACCCTTCCTCAAGCTGGTGCAAAACACTAAGGTCGTCCAGGATCCAGATACTGCGGCCCTGGGTAGCCACTATGAGGTTGTTATCTTTTACGGCCAAATCTGTAACAGGCACTATTGGCAGGTTTTGTTGAAAGGGGGACCATAGTTTCCCATCGTCAAAGGAGATGTACATCCCGGTTTCCGTCCCTGCATATAACAGTCCTTTACGGCTTGGGTCTTCGCGCACCACCCTGGTAAAGTGTTCATGGGGGATGCCGTTGTTTATCTGCGTCCAGCTCTTCCCGTAATCCGTGGTCTTAAAAAGGTAGGGTTTAAAATCCCCCAGCTTATAGCGGGTAGCGGCCATATAACAGGTACCTTCATCGAAGGCGGAAGGTTCCAGGCTGTTTACCATGCTCCATTCGGGCAGGTTGGCTGGGGTTACGTTCTCCCAGTTGGCACCACCGTCGCGGGAGAGGTGCATCAGGCCGTCGTCACTTCCTACCCAGAGTACCCCTTCCTTTAAGGGGCTTTCATTGGCGGCAAAAATGGTACAATAATATTCCACCCCTGTATTGTCCTGGGTGATGGGCCCTCCACTGGAACCCAGTTTACCGGGCTCGTTGCGGGTAAGGTCGGGACTCAGCAGCTCCCAGCTCTGCCCTTCGTTGGTGCTGAGGTGCACATGGTTAGAGAAGGTGTACAGCTTTTCGGGGTCATGTTTGCTGAAAATGATGGGAAAATTCCACTGGAACCGGTATTTCATACCTTCTGCCCCGTAACCCATGGGGTTATCCGGCCATACATTTACGGCCCTGCTGGTTCCGGTCCTGTGGTTTACCCTGGTAAGGAAGCCGCCATAGCTCCCTCCGTAAACAATTTCATTATCCCGCGGGTCTACGGCTATATGGGCAGATTCGCCCCCTGCTGTTTCCTCCCAATCGCTTTCGTCTATTACGGACCCTTCGCTCCTGTGGGCAATGCGGATAGTGGAATTATCCTGCTGGGCGGCATAGATGCGATACGGGAAGTGGTTGTCTGTGGTAAGCCTGTAGAATTGGGCGGTAGGCTGGTTGTGATACGTGCTCCAGGTTGCACCCCCGTCGAAGGAAACCTGGGCTCCCCCATCGTCTCCTATGACCATCCTGTCCGGGTCTTCGGGGGCAATCCAGAGGTCGTGGTGGTCGCCATGGGGCGCGTCGTACGACTTAAAGGTAACCCCACCATCGGTAGATTTGTGGTAGGAAACATTCATTACATATACCACATCCTCGTCACCCGTTCCGGCATACACCCTGGTATAGTACCAGGCCCGTTGCCGCAGTTCTCGCGATTCGTTTACCAGGGCCCAGGAATTACCTCCGTCTTCGGAACGGTAGAGCCCGCCTTTTTCCTTGTTTTCGACCATGGCCCATACCCGCTGTGAATTTTTGGGGGAGACGGCTACCCCTATGATCCCGAGGGTACCGGCGGGAAAGCCTTTGTTTTTAGAGATTTCAGCCCAGTTCTCCCCCCCGTCTGTGCTTTTCCAGAGGGCCGAGCCTTCACCCCCGCTGCTGAGGCTGTAGGGGGTGCGCTGTACCCGCCAGGTGGAGGCATAGAGGATTCGCGGGTTATTGGGGTCTATGAGCAGGTCTACCGCACCGGCATGTTCATTTACGAAGAGCACTTTGCGCCAGCTAATACCGCCGTCGATACTTTTATAGATGCCCCGGTCTGCGGTGGGTTTATATATATTTCCAAGTACGGCTGCAAAGACTATGTCCGGGTTATCCGGATGTACCCTCATCCGTGGGATATGGCGGCTATTTTCCAGGCCAATGTGCTTCCATGTTTTCCCTGCATCGACGGATTTCCAGGCGCCATAGCCGGAGGATACGTTGCCGCGCACGGTTTTCTCGCCCTCCCCTACATAGATGACGTTGGGGTCTGACAGGGCGACTTCTACCGCACCTATACTGCCGCCAAAAAAGCCATCGGATATACTTTCCCAGCTATTCCCGCCGTCTGTGGTCTTCCATACCCCGCCTCCGGTAGCCCCGAAATAAAAGAGTTTGGGGTTTCCCGGGACCCCGGTCACCGCGGCGGACCGCCCTCCACGGAAGGGGCCGATAAGGCGGTATTGCAAACCGGAATACAGTTCGGGGGAATAGGTGGCCGCTTGCTGGGCTGCAGCCTTTCTTTTTTGGCCCTGGGAACTAAAAGGTAAAAGGAATCCCAGCAGCAGCAGCATGCTGATCCTCAGTGCGATGGTTTTCATATGTCGGTCATTCATTGATTCGAAGGCCTAAAAATAACTAAAATGATACGGAATGTTGATTATTTAACAGAAGGGGGTTGATTTCAGAAGGAGGTTGATGGGTAGAATTGTTGATGCGTTGATTCGTTGATTTGTAGGCAGTACTGGTGGAGAATGGTTGATTTGTATAGGAGCCCCCACCTGTCATTTCGAGGCCTAACATTTTTACAAACCGCACAAATTGAGATGACGTTGGTATCTTTGGATACACCTTTGCAAAATGGCCGTCGTTCGAATAGTGCATCGTTGCCTGTTTTCGAGCATGGCAGGGATAAAAGGAGTCACAAATTATGGTACCTCCCGAATTCGGGAGTGTCCGATCGGTAGCCTTTCGTTGATCAATATTTTATTCCGCAGAGGTTTGATTTAAAATCTGGCGTTATGAAAAAACTCAGGGAAAATGCGGCCGGTATCGATATCGGCGCAAAGTTGATCTTTATTGGATTGGAACATGAACCGGTAAAATCTTTTGAAACCTTCACTGAAGGCTTCTACCTAGCCCGGGATTATCTTATCTCAAAAGGCATTGAGACCGTGGCCATGGAAGCCACCGGGGTGTATTGGATCATCCTGTATGAAATTCTGGAGCGTACCGGGTTGGATGTGTGGTTGGTGGATGGGCGCCAGACAAAACAGGTGCCCGGGCGCAAGACCGATGTAAAGGATTGCCAGTGGATCCAGCAGTTGCATAGCTATGGGCTGCTCAGCCGGTGTTTTGTACCGGATCAGCAGGTCAAAGAAGTAAGGGCCTACCAACGCATCAGGGAGGACCATATCCGGTCGGCATCCATGCACGTGAACCACATGCAAAAGGCACTTACAGAGATGAACATCCGCCTGAAAGAAGTCTTGAGCCAGGTACATGGCGCCAGTGGGCTGGCTGTCATAGGAGCCATCCTCGAAGGCGAACGGTCGCCCAAAAAGTTATTGGCCCTTTGCCATAGCAGTGTCAGAGTGAAAAAGGCAGAGCAGCTATTAAAGGCCCTTGAGGGTCATTATACAGAACCCGGATTGTTTGCCCTGGGGCAAGCTTATCAGGGGTATCTGTTTTACCAGCAACAGATCAGGCAATGCGACAGGCAATTGCAACAGGTCATGGAAAAGGCTAATAACTGGGATGATGATCAGGTTAAAGGCCAGCTAAAATCCGTCAAAGGCAGAAAACCCATCCGGCATAATAAACCGGAAATAGACCATCTGGGAGGCCATTTGTTGAAAATATTCTCTGGCCGGGATGCTACTGGGCTTCCGGGCATCACCGATTATACATGGCTACAATTGTATAGTGAAACCGGGAGGGATTTAAAAAAATGGAAAAGCGAAAAACACTTTACTTCCTGGCTGGGACTAGCCCCGGGACAACATTGCTCCGGTAAAATGAAGAAAAACAGAAACAGGAAATACAGGCCTAAGGCCGGCCAGATCTTCAGGCAAATAGCACAGAGCCTGATAGAGAGCCGAAAAATAGCTTTAGGTGCTTTTGGACGCAGGTTGAAATCCAAAAGAGGGCCCGGGATTGCCATAAAAGCAACCGCAAGAAAACTGGCCGTGCTCTACTGGAGGCTGATGGTAAAAGGGTTGGATTATACCGAAAACGGCATTAAGGCATATGAAGAGAAAGTTCTCTTGCAACGGGAAAAATGGCTGGCTAAAACCGCCAAGGATCTTGGTTACCAACTTATTCATAATCAAGTAATTGATTAAAATACGTCATCGGTACGAAGCACAGCACCCCACATGTCATTTCGAAGGAGCGCAGCGACTGAGAAATCTCACCAACTTTTAGTAGCAAAGTCTCTATGGTTTGATTTGCAGAATGCAGCGTTTGCGCAAGAGAACCCTCCTTAATACATGGAGTC
>CAYSVQ010000176.1:0-6303 GCA_964434565.1 uncultured Flavobacteriaceae bacterium
ATTCCAAATTTCCAGACTTCAAACAAACTTATATCAAATCAATCCACGACTTGGACAAAGACACGGAAATGTCCCTGGAATTTGTTGAATCTGATGTTTTACCCTCGTCAGCTTCAACCTTTGCACATGTGAGAATTGAGGATATACGCTTGAAAGCCGGCATTACCAGTGCAGTGCTTGAGGTAGATTTGTTATACCAAATGGAAGGTGAGAAAATACACCTAACAGGAAAGAATAAAGTATATATGGCTTTTACGAAAAAAAGTAACCTTTATAAAGCTTTAAAAAATGGACATTTCCTTTTTATTTCATCCATATGCTCCCATTGATTTGGCTTAATTAAACCAGCAGGTAACAATGAGTATTATTTATAGTCCTCAAAATCGTAATGGATTTTGATTTTTAGCCGGAGCCAAAGAATGAAAAAGGTAGTAAAGATTTTACTCTTGGCTATGTTAGTAATGGGGTGTTCCGATGAGAGAGAGGAATGGCTTTTAATTCGTTTATCGAATATTAGCAGTTACAATTTCGAGAATATCAACGTAAACACTTCCTATACGGGAAATACTTTTTTTGGTAACCTGGACTCAGGCAAAAGCACTGTATACAAACAATTCGATATTGCATACAGGTATGCATTTATCGAGTTAGAAATAGTTGGTGAAATTTATGGATTTCAACCGGATGATTATGTTGGTGAGACACCTTTAACACGGGGAAAATATACCTATCAAATTGACTTGACAGATATCCAAAAGGAAACTATGGAGTTGAGTTTGCAATTAATCCGGGATTGAAGATTTGAGGACATTAAGCCCAAGAATTGAAATAAACCACTTCTTGTTGTAATAAAATTTAGCCCCAACTATCCTTTAGATTGCTTTCCAATAATATGCAGGTTATCTTCTACGATAATATGATGTTGTAAAGAGGGGGTTGATTAACTTTTGCAAGCTGCCTTGTAAAACCGCTGGAATAGCCTGAAGATATAGGCAAGCATGTTCAAACCAATTCGATATAAAAAATGTTTATCTTTAACTAAAGCAGACAGCCATGTTAACAAAGGCCAAAGTACAAGACACCCTCGACAAGTTCCCTGATACTTTCTCGATCGAAGAATTGGTTGAACGCCTGATTTTCCTTGATAAAATCGAACGGGCCAATGCACAGTCCGAAAATGGCGATACAATTTCTGAAGATCAACTGGCGGAAGAATTGAAGAAATGGTTCAAATAAAGTGGACTCAGCTTGCCCTCACTGATCTCAAAAGCATCCATGACTTTATTTCCCGCGACTCAAAGCGATACGCTCAAATCCAGATCATCAAACTAAAATCAAGAACTGCAATTCTCAAATCCAATCCATATTCCGGCAAAATTGTACCCGAACTGGAGAATCCTGACATCCGGGAGCTAATCGAAGGAAATTACAGGATCATTTATAAAATCCTCAATAAGGAAAGAATCGATGTGTTAACCATACATCATACGGCGAGGGATTTTACCAGGAGGAAATTATAACCCGTATTAAAAGAAAAGAGACTATAAAGCAATGGACCGGGTGCTTAGTAAAAATCTCCAGCCCCAAAACCTTATCGAACTAATCTACTGAGCGAGGCAATTGTTTGATAAGCTTTCCCATCTTATTACTAATTAATTAGTAAAAATATATGCCCTGTTTATCGGCCCTTCAAGAGGTTTTTCATAAAATTTTATGAGCCATGCATAAAAAAGTATGAATCATGTATAAAAAGTTAGACATAGGTGTTTTTTCAAGCCACTGTAACTTATTGAATTTCAATCAATAAAAAAATTGCAACATGCGCCAGCATGTTGCCCTCTTGCTATTCATCTCTTCGTCTGCAAATAAGTCTAAGAAAATCATTTCTGTCCTTGTTTGTCAAATAAGAAATTTGAGTTTATTTATTTAAAAATATCTCTTTAAAAAAAGAACAGGAAACTTATATTGAAGATCAGGTAGCTTCAGGATTCTATAATAATCCTGATGAATTATTAGGGATGCGCTATACCTTCATAGTATCTACCGAGAAGGGGTTATTGCTGATTTAAGAGCTGAGTTTGAAAAGGGTTTAGACAGTGGTATTAGCGAAATGTCAGTAAAGGATATTATCAAATCTAAATCGGAACCCGGATAGGCACTTCAGGGCTAAGTATTTTAATGTGGCCGTGAACTGGTAAAATTTTTATAACTTAGAGGAGATAGTGAAATGGATTTTTAGGTATTTGAATCCATTTCTATTGATTTGATGTGAGGTAATATCTGGTGTACAATTCGGTGTCCACCAGTAATTTTATAAAATATAACTTTTTGAATATCAAATAGATAAAAGCATAGTTCTGACCCCTCCGTGGTCACTACTTAATTAAATTAAAAAGCCTGAAAATCATTGATTTTCAGGCTTTTTTGGTTATTATCCTCGTGTCCGGGGTTATCCTTCACTTTTTTTTCAAATCTGGAATATCCCGCTAAAAAATGGATCGGGTTATTCTGTTTCGTTCACGCCGTTCCCAATCTGGGTTTCGGTTTCTTCCCAGGTATACACTGCTGGGACATCCCTACAATACGAATTCTACTAATCATACATTCCATTATTTATATAATAAAGAAATTTGTATATTATAGGATGTGTAAAACTTTGTCTTTAAGTAGTTTGCATGCATTAAAATACAGCCATATGAAAACCACAACCTTGCTGATGATCCTGGCTGCCCTGTCCACTGGCGGATCTGTAAAGGCACAATTTCTAAAGAACCTTGCAAAAAAGGCGGAAAAAGCAGCGGAACGCAGCATCCTGAACCGGGCCGAAAGGGAAACCGAAGAGGGGATGGACAACGCCATGGACAGCATTTGGGGATCGTCAGATTCAGAATCCTCACAGGCCGAAGGGAAGGCGGGGTTGTATCATGATGATACGGACTACAATACGGCTAAAAACATAAAGACAGAACTTAAGCGGTCCTTTTATACCCATGATGTGGTAATTCATACCGTGAATGATAAAAAGGAAATAACGGAATCTTTTTTTGATGCGGAAGAACTGGCCATGCGGGCAACATCTTCCAAGTCCGAACATCCTCTTTTTACAGACAGTGAAGGATACCAGTACGGATTTAATGAGCATAACGAGCGCTGGGAAAAGACTGGCATCATGCGATCGGATGCCATGTCTTTCATGATGCCTGCAATTTCCATGTCTATGTTAAAACTGCCACCTGAACCTATGCTGGATGCAACTACGGAATTCAAGGATAAAGGATTGAACCTGAATACCTTTCTAATGGTTGAATGGGTTTTTATCTATAAGCCTGAAGATTTCAGATTTTATGAATATACCGAAAAAAAGGAGCCTTGTGAAACCGGAAGTAGCTGTGTAACCTTTATGCATAATGACCCGGAATATTTGGGAAGTTATGTACAATTCGACAACGAGGGACGCCTATCCAGGATCTATGTAAAGGTCAACAATGATTACACCCAGGAAGAGGGTTCCTTTCATTTCCAGTACAAACCTGTGTCAGTAAGAATCCCAAAGGCCGTAGAAGTGAAACAACCGTTCCAGGATATTTTGTCCAAAGGCCTGAACGTTGATGAATAATGCAGTTCCAGGAGCAGCTTTGAAAATGAAGTGACTTCTAATTTGATTTTAAGCCCTGCTTGTATCTCCGGTAAATCTTTCAAAAAGTAACGTGGGTTGCTAATTAATTTATCCTCAAACACCAATTAAATACCCTGGGTTTGATCTGTTTTCCGGGGGGCCGTTTCCCTGCGGTATGGACGTATGATGAGACCGAGAGGCCGGTCGTAGCTCAGATAGTTAAATGCCCAGCTGTACAATGCCGAAAGTTTGTTCCGGAATCCCACCAACGATACGATATGTATCAGCATCCACACAAACCAGGCAAAGGCACCCTGGAATTTCCATCGGGGAAGGTCGGCCACGGCCCGGACCCTGCCAATTGTCGCCATTACCCCCCTGTTGTGATATTCAAAGGCTTCCAGTGGCTTATTCCAGATCAGGTTTCCGAAATTTTTAGCCAGATGCCTGCCTTGCTGTTTGGCTACCGGGGCTAACATTGGAAGCCCCAGTGGATTTACCTCCGATATGTTGGCAGCTACATCTCCAATGGCAAAAACATTGCTTGTTCCAGCCACGAGATTATGAAGGTCTACACGAATCCTATTGCCCCCGGCACGGCTTTCCTCCGGGAGCCCTTCGATGGGTGCTCCATGAACACCTGCCGTCCAGATCACCGTATCCGTAGGAAAGGAGGAGCCGTCTTCAAGCAAAATCCGATCCTGAGAGTATGTGGTTACCCGCGCATTCAACAGTACATTCACCCCAATTTCCTTTAAAAAAACCAACGCCATGTCAGAGGCTTCATCTGACATGCCCTTAAGAACCCGCGAGCCGGACTGATACAGATTGATGTTCATTTTTGAGGTATCGAGGTCCGGAAAGTCCTTCGGAATAACATGCCGCTTCATTTCAGCCAGGGCGCCCGCCAGTTCTATCCCGGCCGGACCGCCACCAACAATAGCGATGTTCATGATTTCCTCAAGGGATTCATCGCTGTAATTGGCAATAGCTTTTTCCAGGTTCTGATATACATAGCTCCGGATGTTTAAGGCATCCTGAATGGACTTAAGAACCAACAACTGAGTCCTAACAGGTTCAAAATTGTAAAAATTGGTAACGCTGCCAGTTGCAATGACCAGATAGTCATATTTGATTTTCCCGATGTTGGTGAGAAGCAGATTTGCCATAGGGTTCACCCCTTCTACCTCTGCCATCCTGCAGGAAACGTTTCTGTACCTCCTGAAAATACGACGAACAGGGTAGGCGATACTGTCCGGTTCCAGTCCGCCTGTCGCAACCTGGTACATCAATGGCTGAAAGTTGTGGTAGTTGTTCCTGTCTATGAGCAACACATCCACAGCAAGTTTTCTCAGGGATTTTGCCAGTTCGATTCCACCAAAACCGGCACCGACAATAACAATCTTGGGTTTCTTATTCATAAAACAATGTAGCGATCATGTGCGCAATATACAACAGCCGAATATGCACGGCAAACCAGGCAGCATTCGGGCAGGCTAATTTTGGAGGGTTGTAATCTCTTTGTTTGATTTTTGTAAGCATGCTTTGAAATCAGTAAGCCTTGCCGCGGAAATCTGATATTACAACGATAGTTTTTACAGTGTGGCTACCGTTAAACTGGCCAGGAGGAATTTTCCATTTTCAATTGCCTCGATCCTTAACAGGAAATGGAAGTCGGATATTGCCGGGGAGGACTTTAATTGTAATATTTCGCGGGTCTATAATTTCTGATACGCTATGGGAGCATCCCTGAACCCTGGAAATAACCGTATCTTTAATAAATGCAACAGATGGAAAGTTTAACTGATTTTTACAAGCGTAAGTTCGATTGGATTCCGGATAACGTGAGAAACGAACTTGGACACTTCAATATCTTTAAACTGGAACCCTTCGTGGCACGAATGCCAAACCGCTACCCTACAAAAGGCGGGATTTTTTTAAGGTGATGTTGGTCATCGGTGGGGGCAGGGTTCATTATGCCAATAATTCTGTTGAGGTACAAAAACAGGCATTGTCGTTTTCCAATCCACAGATCCCATATAAATGGGAGCATACAGAAAAAATCGCTGGTGGTATTTACTGTATTTTCGATAGCCACTTTTTTGAAGGTTTCGGTAGTATCGGGGATTACTCCGTTTTCCAACCAAAAGGGGAACACCTTTTTGAACTGACCGATGTGCAGGTGCTGGAGGTCAGGAAGGTTTTCGAAAAGATGCTTCTTGAAATCCAATCGGATTATCCCCATAAGTACGATGTGCTGCGCAACCACGTCTTCGAATTGGCCCATTTTTCCAGGAAGATGCAGCCTGTACGCCAGTTTCAAAGCCCTGAAATCAATGCTTCCCAACGAATAGCAACCTTATTTACAGAGCTGTTGGAGCGGCAGTTTCCCATCGATGAGGACCACCGTACCATTAGCCTTCGTGCACCATCGGATTTTGCCAAACAGCTGAATGTGCATGTAAACCACTTGAACCGTGCCGTAAAAGAGGTGACAGGTAAAACCACTACCCGGATCATTACTGACCGCCTCCTCAAGGAATCTAAAATCCTGTTGAATCACAGCAGATGGGATGTCTCTGAAATAGCATATGCCTTGAGTTTTAAGGAGGCAACACACTTCAGCAATTTCTTTAAAAAGCATGTTCTTCTAAGCCCATCCCGCTTCAGGAAAACATAAATTTCAA
>CAYSVQ010000177.1:0-6056 GCA_964434565.1 uncultured Flavobacteriaceae bacterium
ATGATATTAGAAGTACATTAAACCATTCTTTAAGGAGAAATTTTGGACACAAACACTTTTGTGAACATCCGGATTTCTATAAATCAAGTTCCAAAAGAAAATTTCAAGTATCCATTGAAAAGTTGCTAGATGAATTGATGATTAAAAATTTGAAAGTAAGCCTACTACGTGTCGACCTAGGCAGAAAAGAGTTGGAGGAATACATTTGTGAAAAACACCAATTGCTTGAAAAATATAATATTCGTTCAAAGAGAAAACAGTAAAAGTTCAAACAAACGATTAAATGAAAATTGTAAGACAGATAGATGTTTTTGAAAAATCCTCAGATTACATTTTCGAAGAAATTGAAATCAAAAATTTAGATTTGGAAGTAGTAAAAGGATTTCTAGATAATACGGCAAATGATCCTCTTCTTTACGATGGATATAAAATTGAAGGAAAGCTCAGAGCATACTTTGAAAAGCTTGGATTTGAATTCAATCCTGAGAAGTACGATTATTTTCTTTGTTGTTATCAAGATGACAATCTGCCAAAGTCTAAATAAACGATAACTTGAAGGCTCCCCAAGCCTGCTCCTTTGAAATTTATCTTCTTCCCATATTATGTACCTGTCAAAAGTTGAGTTTCCGGGTTATTATACTCTATCTCCTGATTTAATCACTGTATCTTAGTATAAATTCACTAGGAGCTTTGTAAACAATAATTGATGCGGGCGAGTGTTATTGTAATCTTCTATCCATTTAATAGTTAATGTCCTTAGCTGGTAAAGATCATTGAACCAATAAGTATCCAGGATGTCTTTCCAATAAAACCTGAAGTTTTAGGGAAGGCTACAATTACTCTTGAAATTAAATTTTTATATTCAATATGTAGAATATTAGAGCAATTAAATTTATATTTCTTATTCAATCATCGAATATTTTCTCGAGTATGATTAAAACCATCGACCGCCTTATGGAATTCATACGGTATGCCGGCCTGAGCGCCCGCCAATTCGATATGTCAATAGGGGCAAGCAATGGCTATATCTTGCGGATGCAGAAGAACAATGCCTCCATTGGAAGTGATGTCATCGAAAACATTATTAAAACCTACCCCCAGCTGGATGTGGTCTGGCTGTTAACAGGGGAAGGAGCTATGCTGAAAGGGCCCAAACCGGAATCCCTTATTGAATTCAATGCCCTCCCTCGTGCAAAACAGCTGGAGATAGAAGCGATTATTGAAAGGAAAATCAAGGAGCGGCAGGATGAAGAACGCAAGCGGCTGCTTAGGGAAGTAACCGAAGAGATTGAAAAAGCCAGTAAAGGGCTTCGGAAGCAGCCTTAGCGATTAAGTTCAGAGTCTTTGAGCAGATCCTCACGAAGTTCTATCAAGGCCCGGTTACTCCTTGGCTACTCCCCCTAAATTCCCTTTGAAGACTTACCTGAGTTTCAAGTTTTCGGTTTGTTTTTAATATTTCCACAAAGAACTATTTTGGGAGGAGCTTGGCAGGTATCGTAAAATGCTTAATTTTATTGTCTTCTTCTCTGTATACTTCCAGCAGTTTTTAAAAAAATCGACGAAAGGTTTGATTTTTCCGCTAAAAGGATTTATTTTTACGTTGAAATACATTTTTGTAGTACTTTTTTTCCTACATTTGTATTGAAAATGAATCCAATCTTTAACTTAAACCAATACAAACGATGAACACTAAGAAACTTATCCTGGGCCTCTGTATGGGCTTTGCCTTCCTGGCAATGTCCTGTACGCAGAACACTGCAGATGAAGATGGTCTTTACGAAAATGGTGTCGATAAGACTTTAATCACAAAAGACAACAAATCTGTAGATAAAACTTTAATCACTAAAGGTCCTAAAAGGAACTAATATTTTCCTTTAATTAATTTTGTTCAAGGGTAATCAATAAATTACCCTTTTTTTCGTTGATAGAATGTTATATGCACTGTAATGTTCTAAATGCTGATGTACAAAAAGATTACATTAGAAGGGAAAAAAGCTAGGAAAAGAATTATAATTGAATCTTTTGTAGTCATTCTTGTCGTTGTTTCACCCTTCGTATTCAAACTTCATGAATATTTCTCAAGCGATCCATTAGCCACCATCAATATTTTGGGAATGGAAATTGATCGCAACGGGTTTGCCAATTTGAGCATTTATGCTTGGTTTATGCTAGGTAAGGTCGTTCCATTATATTTATTCGTCATTTGGTTTTTAACCTGTAAACATTGGTGGTATCATATTATATTAATACCAATAACAATGTATGCCTTCCAAATCTTTGAGGTAGTATATTCTGAAGATAAATTCGTGGACACTGAGAATATTTTATGGTTACTGCCAGTGTGTATGATAGTAATTCCTGTGGTTTACTTTATCCGGATCAAGTTATATGACAAGCACGTACATGGGATAGACCTGGAAGCCATGGATGCCGAGCTGCAGGCCTACCGCGAAAAAGAACGGCTGAAAAAAGAAAAGGAAAACCACAAGGTGGAACGCATCATCGAAAAGGAAGCTTCCTGAACCCCCTATCCCCCTCTTATTTTTGTTTGGATCATTCCCCGCTCCGATTATACAAAATATCGTAAATTTGAGCTGAGCCATTAACCCTTCAGCACGATGAAGCCGGGCCTCCGACTGATTTGAAGCTTATGAACCAACCATCCTCGCCTTTCAGCAAACAACAACTCCTGCCCCAGGAAGAAACCCTGGAATTGCTAAAACAAAAAGGGGAATTGTTAATCGGGATCCCAAAGGAAAGCCAGCACCAGGAAAAACGCATCTGCCTTACCCCCGACGCCGTAAACGCCATTACCGCCAACGGGCACCGGGTACTTATGGAATGCGGCGCCGGGGAGGGGGCCAACTTCTCGGACCTGGAGTATACCAACGCGGGGGCCGAAATGACCCGGGATACCAAAAAGGTCTTTTCCTGTCCGCTGGTATTAAAAGTAGAACCCCCTACCCTGGCCGAGATACAACTGCTAAACCCGCAGGCTACCATTATCTCCGCCCTGCAGATTAAAACCCAGACCCGCAATTACTTTGAACAACTCGCCAAGAAACGGGTTACCGCCATCGCCTTCGAATACATACGGGACGACGACGGGAAATACCCCGCCGTACGCAGCCTGAGTGAAATAGCCGGGATCGCCTCGGTCCTGTTGGCCGCCGAGATCATGGCCAGTGGCGAAGGCGGCAATGGCCTTATGTTCGGGAACATCAGCGGGGTGCCCCCTGTGGAGGTCGTTATCCTCGGGGCAGGCACAGTGGGACAGTATGCGGCGCGTTCTGCCCTCGGGCTGGGCGCCAGCGTAAAGGTATTCGACAACTCCCTTACCAAACTGCGCAATATACAGAGCAACCTTAAGCAAACGGTTTATACCTCCACCCTGCAGCCCAAGAACCTGCTTAAGTCGCTCAAGCGCTGCGATGTGGCCATCGGCGCCCTGAGGGGCCTCAACCGGGCGCCTGTAGTGGTTACCCGCACCATGGTGGAGTCCATGAAAAAAAGGGCGGTCATCATCGATGTAAGCATCGATATGGGAGGCTGCTTCGAAACCTCGGAGCTTACCACCCACGAGAACCCCATCAAGGAAAAGTACGGGGTCTTGCATTACGGGGTGCCCAACATTCCCGCACGTTACCCCAAAACCTCCTCCATTTCCATCAGCAATATCTTTACCCCTTACCTCCTTAAAATTGGCGAAGACGGAGGCCTGGAAAATTCCCTCCGCTTTGACAAGGGTTTGCGCAACGGCCTGTATATGTACCACGGCATCCTTACCAACCGTACTGTGGGCGAATGGTTCGACATGAAATTCAGCGATATTAATTTCCTTATCTTCTAGCATGCCCTTTATTAAACGCCTCGGCTTTTTTCTGGTCGGCCTCTCCATCGGCCTGGTTTTCCTGGCTTTTTTCCTGAAACGTAAGGCCGAAGGCACCGGCACGGAATTCTGCTATTTCCCAAATTGCCGGGTCCTGAAAGAGCTGCGGTCCAAGCCACAAGGCTTTTCGGACGACATCCGGCAACTCATGGCAGCCGGCGAACTGGATTCCCTGGCTATTGCAGTATTCCTGAACGAAGGGGATGTGGACTTTGGCAGGAGCACAACCGACGCGAAACCCTGTCCTGTTTATTTTATAGAAGGCGATTTAAAGGGAAAAGGAGCCGTACTTGAAATACAAAATTGCCGGGATTCCGTCATAATTCTGGGTTTACAATAAAGCTGGTTCACCTCTTTTCAAAAATCAGCAAAGCGCTGCCCGCCACCCCGGCAATTACAAGGCCGGTATCTTCTGGAATTCCCAGGCTCACGGCGGCCGAAAATCCCACCAAGGACCACAGGAACGGGATCAGCAGCAGATGGCGCGGGACCCTGCTCACAGAAAACATCAGCAGGCCGAAGGTAAAGATGGTCGTAGGGCAGGGCAGGCCAAAGGTTGGCATTTCCGGGTAGGTATGCCCAAAAACAACCGACAACAGCGGGTAGACCAACAGGGCATAGCCAATAAATACCCACCCCGCAATCGTCCTCAGGGCAGAAGGCCTCCCGTAAATGACCCCCTGCTTGTGAACCAGTGCCTGATGCCCGAACAGCAATCCCTGGGCTATAAAAAAAAGCCCGAAAATACAGGCCGCCTTATTGATCTTCGAAAAGTAAAGGATATGGTAAACAAGGCCCATCCATACCCAGAAAGCACCAAGCATCAGATTAACTAAACGCGAAGGAGTGGGTTTCCCCCTGTATGCCAGAATCACCATGATCACCGCCAGGAAGATCATAAAAACCTGGGCGGGCCATACATCGAGGTTGTACCGCCCGAATACCGCCAGGAACTCTTCTATGGTAAAGGGCATGGAACGCGTTTTATACAAACCTATCTCATGATACGCCTTCCTGAAATGATTCCGCTCATACAAGGGCTGAGTAACGCGCGTCATAGCAGACAGGCATATTCAGGGGCGACTGCATCCAATATAGAAACTTTCAACTTACTCCTGCTTTCTTTTTGCAGTCAAAGGACATATCTTGAATTGGGGAGGGGTTAGGTATTCCCCTTAACTACCCCCGAGTTTTAATTTGTAACAAAGACCTGCAATCACCAATTTAACAATGAAAATTTTAATGAATAACGGTCAACGCTAATTAGGGATGGGCTGTCAGAAGTCGAAAGCACACTGAACATGGAGCACTAAACATTGAACGCAATAATGAAGTAGGCAGTTGCCGTCCAATGGGCAGAAGTACGAAGTAAAGCAACCGCAACAATGAACCAGGTACCTTGAACCCCAATCCCTGCTTGTTTATTGCAGCCGAAAATATTAATTTGAAATGGGGAGGGGGTTGGCAGCCCCTACTCTTGATGCGAATTTAATTTTGAGTCCAAACTCTGCGGACGACGTACGAAGTTAGTAAGCAGCAGGCAGTAGGCAGCAGAACCCGGAACCCGGATTATTGGCAGTAGGCAGTCGAAGTACGTAGAAGTACGAAGAAATGAAACCCGGAACCCGGAACCCGGAACCTTGAACCCTTGTCCCTGCTTGTTTATTGCAGTGAAAAAGATTAATTTGAAATGGGGAGGGGATTAGCAGCCCCTACCCATGATACGATTTTAATTTTGAGTCAAAATCCTGTGTACAAGCTACGAGTTAGTAGGCAGTGACAGTTATCAGTAGCAGAGGTTAGCACCTCCTTAAACATTAAACCATACTATTCCGGAAACGGCACTTTATGCCTATTCTCAGATCAATCTGTGCCCCTTTTGCTTTCTGTTGATTTCAGTATCTTTAAGGGGACCAACCATCCATATCATATTTCTGAAACTTTAAAAAACAATCCCTAAGCCCGCCATATGAAAAGATCCACGCTTTTCCTCCTGTTACTGATTTCCCTGCAGTGCTTACATTCACAGGATCGCCTGTCCGGGCGGTCATTCGCTACCCGGTCCGAGGTCCTTGCCACCCATGGCATGGCCGCTACCAACCATCCCCTGGCAACCCAGATAGCCATTGAAATCCTCAAAAAAGGAGGCACCGCCGTAGATGCCGCC
>CAYSVQ010000178.1:0-14352 GCA_964434565.1 uncultured Flavobacteriaceae bacterium
GGTTAGAGCGCAGGATTCATAACCCTGAGGTCGGGAGTTCAAGTCTCCCTCTCGCTACTAGGTGTAAGCCTTTTTAAATCAACGGATTGTGTTCGCGCAATCCGTTTTTTTATGCCGGATATTTGCCTGTTATTATCAAATGCTCCCCTGCCAGTAACAAATCACAAAATATATGTACTAATAGTCGTCGTACACTACTATAATCAACCTAAACCCTCAATATTCGAGCTTCTCCGCTTAAATTCAGACTAAATAATGCAATGAAATGGAAAAGTATCGTCTTTGTTACAGAAGAGCGGTTTAACAAGGCTTATGAATGAGCTCGGAACGAGAAAATTATAAAAAGCTGAAGGATTTTTTTGGTCAGGAGTACCATTCGCTGAAAGCTTATGTAAACTCAAGGATACAGGCCGGGATAAACAGCGAGGCAGAAGATATTCTGCAGGATGTGGCTTTAAAGCTATTTTCAGGAGCCGACCGCTACTCTCCTATCGACAATGTGGCGGGGTTCGTCTATCACTCCGTTAAAAACAAAATTATTGATATAATGAGGCAGCATACACGAAAGGGATCCCTTGCTACCAATTATGATATTGAAAATACAGGTCTTTCCGAATTATTAGGGGAGACAGATTACGCGTATCCCGAAGCCATGAAAGAAGCCTTAAAAAAAAGCATAAAGGAGTTGAAGCCTGGTTACCGGGATATCATACTTGCCATCGATTTTGAAGGTTATACCTACAGGGAGTTCGCACGGGAAACAGGTATTCCCGAGGGCACTCTTATGTCCCGGCGCCACAGGGCCATATCATTGCTATATAAAAAACTGGAAACATTTAAAGCAGGAAACAATTAAAACATATTCTGATGACAAATTTTTTTAAGCATAAAATGCGGCGCAAATCAGCCGCGGAGATAGTGGGATGGGTTATCCTGGGCATAATCGCAGTAGTTGGATTAGCCATTCTTTTTGGTTTTATCATAATGTGGCTCTGGAACTGGCTTATGCCAGACTTATTTGGAATCGCAACAATAACCTACTGGCAGGCGATAGGGATTTTTCTACTTGCTAAAATTCTCTTTGGGGGCTGTGGCGGTGGCGGCGGCAAAAAACATTCCTCCTCAAAAGATTCGAAAATGGGATGTGAGAAGGGTTCTAAAAGCGACTTTTCCCGTTGGAAATACTACGACAAATTCTGGGAAGAGGAAGGAGACCAGGCTTTCAGGGACTATGTATCGCGCAGGGATTTACCGAATGAAGGTGAACGGCCTGAGGTGTAGGTTAAAAAATGTCAAACAGGGTTGCAAATCCCTATATATAAATTCAGAAATGAAAGTATTTATTTTCAGAACGGATATCCGAACAAAAAAAAAGGTAAAATCCCTGAAACCGCTGTTCAATAGTTATGCTACCATAGCCAATTGGTATATAGACCTGGAAGATAAAGATAAGGTCCTTAAGATAGAAGCACTTGATACCCTGCTGGAGCGGGAAGTTATCGATTTGGTCAGGGAGAAGGGATTTGCGTGTGAGGTATTAACGGATTAGCCGGGGCCTGATGGTTGGCGAATTCCTAATACATAAAATCGCCCCATTGTAAAAAATTACACTATAAACGGGGTTATAATCTGTCCCGTCAGGGACTAAACTATCGGTAGCAGCATTCCCGAATTGTTGCAAAATACGATTTGCGGCCAATAATTATTTTCTTCGCCCTCAAAAATTTAATTTTATATTAAATATGCGGCATGAATAACCTGATTTCCGAACGCGTTGCCGATTTCCTGCAACATTACCCTCCCTTTAATGAAATGCATGCCAAAGACCTTCTCACCCTCTCTGAGGAGGTATCCATAGTATACTTTGAAAAAGGGAAGATCGTTTTTAAAGAAGGCGAGAAGGCACATCCCCACTTTTATGTAGTCCATAAAGGGGCTATTGAAATCCGCAGTGGTGAAAAGGGCGAAATCGCCGACCTCTGCGACGAAGGGGATATTTTCGGGCTTAGACCCCTGATGGCCAATGAAGATTATATCCTGGAAGCCCAGGCTTTTGAGGAAAGTATTCTCTACGCCATCCCGATAGAAATATTCAAACCTTATACACAACACTATGAGGAAATTGGTAATTTCCTTATTGAGAGTTTTGCATCGAATACCAGGAATCCCTATTCCAGAAAACCCCTGCTGCAAACAGGCGGAAAAATCAACTATGGCGAAAGTCTTGACAAAACCTCCAGGTTGCTGGATTTCCAGCCGATCCGGTATACCAGGAAGATAGTAACCTGCACGCCGGACACAGAGGCCAAAAAAGTGGCAGAACTTATGACCCTTAAAAAGGTAGGTTCAGTGATCGTTGTTCAAAAAAACCTGCCCGTAGGAATAATTACCGATAAGGACCTGCGCAATAAAATTGTCACCGGTGCCTTTCCGGTAACCGCAGCCGCATCCAGCATAATGACCGCCCCAGTTATTACCTATCCCAAGAACCTAACGGTTACCCAGGCACAGATAGCGATGATGAAAAGCAACATCAGCCACCTTTGCCTTACCATGGACGGTACTCCCCATACAAAAGTCGTGGGCATGCTTTCCAAACACGATGTCATGGTATCCCTTGGAAATAATCCTTCGGTCCTGTTAAAGGCAATTAAACGTGCCAGAAAAACCGCGAGGTTAAAGCCAGTCAGGAAAAGTATTACAAGGCTGCTTCGGGGCTACCTCGAGAATAATATTCCGATGTCTATCACCCTTAAAATTATTTCCGAACTCAATGATGCCTGCATCAAACAAGTGATCCTTATAGCCCTGGAAAAGATGCCGGAAAAACCGCCGGCATCTTTCGCATGGCTCGCATTGGGAAGTCAGGGAAGGGGTGAACAATTACTTATAACAGATCAAGATAATGCCTTGATTTTTAACGATATATCTGATATAGATCTTGAGAAAACAACCACATATTTCCTCTCCCTCGCCAAAAATATCAATAAAGGATTGCAGGAAATTGGTTATGAGTATTGCCCCGCAGAAATGATGGCTTCAAACCCTAAATGGTGCATGAGCCTTGAGCAGTGGAAAGAGGCGGTTGGCCAATGGGTGGCAAACCCCGGGAGGGATGAAGTCT
The DNA here is from genome assembly GCA_964434565.1 of uncultured Flavobacteriaceae bacterium. Lineage (GTDB taxonomy): Bacteria > Bacteroidota > Bacteroidia > Flavobacteriales > Flavobacteriaceae > Zeaxanthinibacter. The sequence goes on from CAYSVQ010000178.1 coordinate 3,125, forward strand.
TATTGTCATCAATTTTCTTTGACTACAATCTTTGTTATGGCGACAGGGAATTGGTAGATCTGCTTTCCGCCTATATTTTCGAAATCACCAAAAAATTTCCCATTTTTCATACGCACCTTGCCGCAGGTGCTTTGCAAAACCCTTCCCCTACCGGGTTTTTCAGGCAATTCCTTGTTGAACAGGACGGGGCTTATAAAGACTTCTTCGACATAAAGAGGCGGGCGTTGATGCCTCTTACCGATGCGGCCAGGGTACTGATCCTTTCTCATGCCATTAAGTCTATCAATAGTACCTCCGACCGTTTTGAAAAATTGGCAGAACTGGAAGAAAACAACAAAGAATTATACCTGGCCTGTTCCTATGCCACCAAGGCTTTATTAAAATTCCGAACCAAGCAGGGTTTACTACACAACGATTCGGGAAGGTTCATAGCCCTCGAAAGCCTGAGCAAGGAGGAGAAGATCAAACTAAAGCGTACCTTTAAAACTATCAAGGAAATCCAGGAACTCATCACAATCAGGTTCAAAGTATCAAATATCCACGTATGACCAAGCTCGGCATGTCTGATAAACTGTCGGCTTGGGGCCGCAAACTGCTAACAAGACTGGAGAGCCGAATCCCCGAAACGGAGCTCGACAAACTGCGGTATGTGGTGCTTGATACCGAAACCACAGGTTTTGACTACGAAAAAGACCGCATCCTCTGCATTGGTGCATTAAGGTTGTATGATCAATGCATTCATGTGCACAATTGCCTGGAAATCTATATAAGGCAGGAACATTACAACCAAACTTCCACAGAGATACATGGGATACTCAGTCGGGAGGAAAGGCCATGTCTTGAGGAAAAAGAGGCGATGAAAACCTTTATGGGATATCTAGGCGATGACGTAATAGTTGCCCATCACGCTAATTTTGACATAACCATGATAAACAATGCCCTTCAACGACATGAAATGGGGAAAATTACTAATTTTGTGCTGGACACTTCCACCCTATACCGGAAAACAGTCATCAGTTCTGCTGTTGTGCCCAGGAAGGATCGATATACCCTGGACGAACTTACAGATAAATTTGATATTTCTAAGAAGGACCGGCATACTGCTCTGGGTGATGCGTACATCACAGCAATCGCATTTATAAGGATACGGCATGCACTCAGAAAGAAAGGAATAACAACCCTGCGTCGGGCGTTGCGCGGATAAATCAGGATTTCGGGTGCATAAGGAAGCTCAGCACATTAGATTCTATCCGGCCTTCTATATCAGACAAATCGGCCTTCTCAAATGTTTCCCCGGTAATCTGTTCGTACAATTCAATATATCGCTCCGATATTTCTTCAATATAGGCATCTGGCATTTCGGGTAATTGCTGCCCGTTTAAGCCCTGGAATCCCTTGCTGATGAGCCACTGGCGAACAAATTCCTTGGATAGTTGTTTCTGTGGTTCCCCTTTGGACTGCCTTTCTTTATAGCCGTCGGCATAAAAATAGCGGGAAGAATCAGGGGTGTGAATTTCGTCTATCAGGACGATTCTGCCATCCTCTGTTTTTCCAAACTCGTATTTGGTATCCACAAGGATCAGTCCTCTGGAGGCAGCAAGCTCGCTCCCTCTTTGGAAAAGGGCTTTGGTATATTGTTCAAGGATTTCATAATCTTTTCCGGATACCAGCCCGCGCGCCAATATCCCATCCCTGGATATATCCTCATCATGATCGCCCTTTTCGGCCTTTGTAGCCGGGGTAATAATTGGTTCCGGAAAGGGGTCGTTCTCTTTCAGTCCATCGGGCATAGCCACCCCGCAGAGCGATCTTTTACCGGCTTTGTATTCCCTGGCGGCATGGCCAGACAAATACCCGCGGATCACCATTTCAACCCGGAAAGGCCTGCAGGCATAGCCAATGGCTACATTGGGGTCCGGGGAAGCGAGCAACCAATTGGGAACCAGGTCCTGGGTGGCACGCATCATTTTGGTAGCTATCTGGTTCAGGATCTGCCCTTTGTAAGGAATGCCTTTGGGCATTACCACATCAAATGCTGAAAGCCTGTCAGTTGCGATCATCACCAGCAACCCCCCTTCCAGGCTGTAGACCTCACGTACCTTTCCTTTGTAAACGCTCTGCTGTCCGGGAAAATTAAAATGGGTGGAAATTATGGTTTTTTGCATTCTCTGCTTAATTCTGGTGCTCAATATCCTTGTAGGCATCAATAATCTTCTTAACCAGTTTGTGACGGATCACATCTTTATCATCCAGATAAATCAGCTCGATTCCCTGTATGTTTTTAAGGATCAGCAATGCTTCCTTGAGGCCGGAGATTATTCTCCTGGGAAGATCGATCTGGCCTGGATCGCCCGTTATAACGAATTTGGCATTTTTCCCCATCCTGGTAAGGAACATTTTCATCTGAGCATGGGTGGTATTCTGTGCCTCGTCCAGGATCACGAATGCATGGTCAAGTGTACGCCCCCGCATGAATGCCATAGGGGCTATCTGTATCGTGCCGTTTTCCAGATAGTGGGCGAGTTTCTCCGCAGGGATCATATCCCTCAGGGCGTCGTACAGCGGCTGCATATAAGGGTCCAGTTTTTCCCTGAGGTCGCCGGGCAAAAACCCCAGGTTCTCCCCTGCTTCCACAGCCGGCCTTGTAAGGATAATCCTTTTTACCTGTTTGTTCTTCAGCGCCCTTACTGCCAGGGCCACTCCCGTATAGGTTTTTCCTGTCCCGGCCGGGCCAATGGCAAAAACCATATCATTTTCATCCGATGCGTCAACCAGCCGGCGCTGGTTCGCGGTCTCGGCCTTTATCAGGCGGCCATTTACGCCGTGTACCAGGACTTCACCACTGCGTTCCGATGTATCGAGGACTTCTCCTCCGTTACTTAGCAAAACCCGCTCTATAATATTCTCGTCGAGTGTGTTGTATTTGGAAAAATGGTCGGTAAGCATCTGGAAGCGCCTGTCGAATTCCTCCAGCATCCGATCATCCCCGTAAACTTTGACTTTACTGCCGCGGGCTACAATTTTAAGTTTTGGAAAGTATTTTTTAAGGAGGTTAATATTTTCGTTCTGACGTCCAAAAAATTCCCTGGGGCTAATGTCCGTAAGTTCTAGATTCAGTTCGTTCAAATGCGAGGCTGTTTAATTGAAGTAGCGTAAGCGAATTATTTCGATACGCTGAATTTTTGTGTAATTTTGTCAAACAAACTTAAGTAAAAAACGGTTTGAACCATTAAAAAAAATATCAACATTGCTGCATGGCAATCATCACATTAACTACCGATTTTGGACTTAAAGACCATTTCGTAGGAACCATAAAAGGAACCATTTACCGGGAACTGGAAGATGCGCGCCTCGTTGATATTTCACATTCCATTAGCCCTTTTAACATACAGGAATGCGCCTATATCCTCAAGAATTCCTATAAGGCATTTCCGGAAGGCACCATCCATATAGTAGGTGTAGATTCTGAGCCCACCCCGGAAAACCAGCATATAGCTGTCCTTGTAGATCATCATTATTTTATCGGCGCCAACAATGGGGTGATCAGCCTGATAACTTCAACCATAAAACCCGAAAAAATTGTTGAGATCAATATCCCGAACCCCACGCACGGTTCATTTCCTGTGATGGACGTCTTCGTGCAGGTGGCCTGCCACCTCGCAAGGGGCGGCACCCTGGAAGTCGTCGGCAAGCCTTTCCGGGAATTAAAAGAGCTAAAGGAATTTGCCCCCAGGGTAACCAACGATGGACAAACCATAGTAGGGAGTGTTATTTATATCGACAACTACGGCAATGTAATCACCAATATTCAACGGGGGTTGTTTGAAGCCTACAGGAAAGGGCGGCAGTTCGAACTGAATGCACGCAACAAAAAACTAACCAAGATCCATAATAAATACAGTGATATCATAAATTTCGACCTGGACAAACAACAGCGGAACGGCCCCGGCGACCTGCTTGCCCTGTTCAATTCGGCTGATTATATTGAGCTGGCTATTTACAAAAGCGATCTCAACTCGGTTGGCGGGGCTTCCACCCTCCTGGGGCTTGATTACCGGGATACCATTATTGTTAATTTTGAGTAACCGGCAGGCACCTAAACCGGATAGGGTACATAAAAGCAAATTATTATTAGTTTTAAGCGTCTTTGTAGTGCCCCCTGAATGAAGCCAGCCAAATAGTACAGGGATATATTTCCCGGAATCATAAACCATGAAGGATGTTAGCCATCTTCAAGAGAGAGATTACTTCATTTTTTACTTCCCCTATAGCATACCTGATGATAGGATTGTTCCTTACATTCACCGGATTATTCCTCTGGGTGTTTAGGGCTAACTATAATATTTTTGACTACGGCTTTGCCGACATTAGCAATTTTTTCCTCCTTGCTCCCTGGATTTTCCTCTTTCTTATTCCTGCAATCACTATGAAAAGTTTTTCCGAAGAACGCAGGCATGGAACTATTGAACTTTTACTTATAAAACCTATATCCTTGATTCAAATAATAATCGGTAAGTTTTTGGCATCCATGGTTTTAGTTTTAATTGCAATCCTTCCAACATTCCTTTATGCCTTCACTATCGGCCAGCTGGGTATCACTCCCTGGAACCTGGATCTGGGGCTGGCGATCGGATCCTATACCGGGCTGTTTTTTCTTGTCGCCAATTATACCGCAATAGGGATTTTTGCCTCAACCATCACAGACAACCAGGTTGTGGCCTTTTTGGGTGGCCTGATGATCTGTTTTATATTTTATTATGGCTTCGAAGCACTCTCCACCCTTTTTAGCCAGGGCGACCTGGTACTTTATATCCGCGGAATGGGGATGAAAGTCCGGGCGGAAAATATGGCAGGGGGGATCCTTGATACCCGTGATGTGATTTATTTTTTGAGTTTTACCTGTTTTTTCCTCTTTCTTTCGGTTCTGAAGCTAAAAACCCTGAAGCGATGAGGAAATCTAACAATATGCTTCAGGTAGTAACTGCAATCATCTTGCTTATCATTTTAAACGGCCTGTCATCCTTAGTATTCACAAGAATTGACATGACGCAAGACCGGCGTTACACCCTATCACAGGCTGCACTGAATACCGTTGAAAGTTTAAAAGGGGAAGTGGTTGTAAATGTTTTGCTGGAAGGCCAGCTTCCGGCAGAATTTGAAAAACTCAAGGCCGAAACCCGGCAATTACTGGAAGAATTCCGGACCGCTAACAGCAGGATTAGTATTAATTTTATAGATCCGCTTGAAGAAGAGGCTAAACCCGATGCCGCGATGGCCAACCTGCAGGACATGGGACTTACGCCTGTAAATGTTACAGTGGAAGACAAAGGTAGTGTTTCCCAGGAATTGCTGTTTCCCTGGGCCCTGGTAAATTACGACAGGAAGACCGTAAAAGTGGCCCTGTTAAAGAATAAACTCGGCTCTACTCCTGAAGAAAGGATCAACAATTCAGTTCAAAACCTGGAGTATGCCTTTGCCGATGCCTTCACCAAACTTGGGCTGAAGGAAAAAAAACAAGTGGCGGTAATCAAAGGCAACGGGGAAATGGAAGACAGGTATCTGGCCGATTATCTGACAACCATTCGGGATTATTATAATATAGGCGCCATCACCCTCGATTCAGTGGCCACGAACCCCCAAAAAGTGTTCGACCAGCTGAAGGGTTATCACCTCGCGCTGATTGCAAAGCCTACGGAAGCCTTTACCGATGAGGAAAAATATATTCTCGATCAGTACATGGTACAGGGTGGGAAAACGATCTGGCTTTTAGACAAGGTGGCCATGGAGCTCGATAGCCTGTTCAATGAAACCGGGTCTGCTATGGCCCTTGCCAGGAACCTGAACCTGGAAGACCTGCTGTTCAGATATGGTATAAGGATCAACCCAGTGCTGGTTAACGACCTGTATTTTACACAAATTGTGCTGGCTAGCGGAGAAGGCAGCGCGGCAAATTACGACCCTGTTCCCTGGTACTACCACCCAATGGTATTCTCTAAAAATAACCATCCCATAAACATCAACACCGAGGCAGTGCGTTTCCAGTTTGCCAGTACCATAGATACCCTTGCCAACCCGTACAGGAAAACCGTTATTTACGACAGTTCCCCCCTGTCGAAAACCGATCGTATCCCTAAGTTAATAGGGTTGCAAATGATAAAATCACCTCCTAACAGGGAAGAGTACAACAGGGGCAACCTGCCTTTGGCGGTACTCGTGGAGGGAGAATTTGAATCTGCCTATGCCAACCGGGTGAAGCCCCTTACACTCAACGGTGCCCGGGAGAAGGGACCTCTAAATAAAATGCTGGTGGTATCGGATGGGGATGTGATCCGCAACCAGCTGAGAAATGGCAGACCGCTGGAACTTGGATATGACCAATGGACTAATAATTTTTACGGAAATAAGGAATTTCTCGTGAATGCCATCAACTTTCTGCTCGATGACACAGGACTTATTGGCCTCCGCACCCGCACTACCGAGATCCCGCTTCTCGACCAGGAAAAAATTACTGCCGGCCGTGGGAAATGGCAGCTTATTAACATTGCTGTACCCCTTTTGATCATTCTGTTTTTCGGCCTGCTGTTTAATGCCTTAAGAAGGCGGAAATACGGGCGCTGAGTGTTAATAAGTTTGTTTTATTGAGTAGGACATTTAGGATATATTTGTTTTATTGCATTCTTGGGCCATGGCAAGGCGGGTGCCCTGTACGTCGCAAACAATGAATTAAATAATGCGCATGAAATTTATAGTTTCCAGTACTTATCTATTAAAACAGTTACAGGTATTAGGGGGAGTTATTAACAATAGTAACACCCTGCCCATCCTAGATAATTTCCTTTTTGATCTGAAGAAGAACAAACTGACGGTTTCCGCCTCCGACTTGGAAACCACCATGAGTGCTGTCCTTGAAGTTGATTGCAACACGGAAGGCGTCATTGCCGTACCGGCCAAATTGTTGCTTGAAACACTTAAAACTTTTCCGGAGCAACCTTTGACTTTTGTAGTTGAAGACAACAACACCGTGGAGATCAGCTCCAACCATGGAAAATACGCCCTTGCCTACGCAGATGGTGCTGAATTCCCAAAGGCCATTGAACTTGCAAACCCAAGTACAACCACCATCCTGGGCGACATTCTGGCAACAGCAATTAATAAAACTATTTTTGCGGCGGGGAATGACGACCTGCGCCCTGTTATGAGCGGGGTATTTTTCCAGTTCTCCTCCGAAAGCCTCACCTATGTAGCCACAGATGCCCATAAGCTGGTTAAATACCAGCGAAGAGACGTTGCAGCCTCCGAATCTGCAGAATTCATTATGCCAAAAAAACCGCTCACCCTCCTTAAGGGCATCCTTGCAGGCAGCGAAGAAGAAGTTAAAGTAGATTACAATGACAGTAATGCCAGATTCAGCTTTGACAAAACCGTTCTGATCTGCCGGCTGATAGACGGCAAGTACCCCAATTACGAGGCGGTCATCCCTAAAGAAAACCCCAATAAACTCATCATTTCCCGAAACCAGTTTCTGAGTTCTGTACGCAGGGTTGCTATTTTTTCGAACAAAACTACCCACCAGATTCGGCTTAAGATGGCCGGCGCGGAGTTAAATATTTCCGCGGAGGACATCGATTACAGCAACAAGGCCGAAGAACGCCTTACCTGTTCCTACCAGGGCGATGACCTGCAGATCGGGTTTAACTCACGCTTTCTTATAGAAATGCTCAGCAACCTGAATGCCGATGAAGTTTGCCTGGAGATGAGCCTCCCCAACAGGGCAGGTATCCTTACCCCGGTTGACGGACTAGACGAAGGCGAACATGTAACCATGCTCGTCATGCCGGTGATGCTTAACAATTAGTACTACGGTCCTTTTAGGCCTTAGCCCACCCTGCAATTAGGAATTCAGCTATCGGATAAGTATATCTTCCCGTGCTTTTGGTCGTTTATTTCGGAGTTTTTAACAAATAGCCGAACAGATAGTCGATTAAATAAAGCTGGAACTTCCTATAATACATAGCTTTAGGTCAGATAACAACTAAAATTATCACCCTAACTATGAAAAAACTAATTCCATTATTAATAGTCATCCCCATGGTTTTTACTTCCTGTGAAATAGAAAATGTGGATGAGGGTTTAACCGGAATTGAAGCAAAGGCAAAGAAACAGTCTGCAGCCATACTTGAATTCGAAGACGCTGTTACCTGTACGGCCACCGAAACCAATTTGATTGCCGGTCAGAATACAGTGGTTGGGAAGGTATCAGTAAGCGTGGTTGGAGCCAACTACGTAGTAACCTATTCGGTAGATCCTGGTTATTGTCTCACGGAGACCCACCTTTCTGTTGTTGACGACCCCGCAAACTTTCCTATGACACCAAGTGGCAATCCCAAGAATGGAAATTTCGAGTTCTCCGACACACATGGGTGTGTTAACAGTGTTTCCTATGAAGTACCTACTTCCAAAGGGAATTTTGTTGCCGCACATGGGGTTGTAAGCTGTGTAACGGAAAAAGCTGATGAGATAGGCAGCTCCCTTCCGGATTCCATGCCTTTCTGTATTACATCCCAGGGAGTTGATAATTTAAGCAGCTACTTTGAAATTACCATTGACGGGGATTCATTCCTTGCCGGTGATTTCCCTGCCTGGTGTATCGATGCCGATTCCTTTATACAGAATCTGGCCTGTTACGATGCCGAAGTCCTTTCGAGTTATGGCGACCTTAGCGGGACCACATTTGAGAAACCGGAAAATTTCGACCTGGTAAACTGGGTCCTGAACCAGAACTGGGAAGCTTCCTATACTTTTGGCGATATACAAATGGCCATCTGGCTATTGCTGGAAGATGCAGGTTGTCCGGATTGTGCGGGGCTGGGTGATGCCAGTGAGGAACGCGCACTGGAAATTGTGGCGCTGGCAGAAGCCAATGGTGATGGGTTCATCCCGGAATGCGATGAATATGTGGGGATCATCCTCCTGCCCGTTAATCCGGATGAAAGCAGTGAAAAAGAAATTCAGAGCCTGATAATCCCCTATAAGTTGCATTGCAACGACTGTGAAGAAACGGTTTGGGCAGACGGATGCAATTTCCCGGGTGGAAACTGGTCTATGTATTTTTACTACGGAGAATAGTCTTACGCTATATGATTGCAAAGGTAGGGTGATCATCTCTGATCACCCTATTATTTTATCCAGCTCCTATAAAAACCGAATGGTCATGAAATAGCTGGGTGGTTCCCCATTGCCTGCCCGCACCGCGTTTACTATTGGCATAACAAATCCGAGGATTGCGGTTGCTATCAGTCCCAGGATGCCGAGCCCCAGCAAAAGTATGGCCGGGATGCTTATTATGACATAAAGTAATAGGCTCAACTGCAAATTAACGGCGGATTTCCCATGCTCATCCATCCCTTCAACAGAATGACGGGTGGCCAGCCAGAGGATGAGAGGTACTACAAAACCCCCGCACCCTGTAACATAATTGAGCAGCTGGGATGCCTGGGTTATGGCCAGTAAGGGCCTGTCTGTGCGCAACGCATAATTTTTTATAACTTCCATGGCTTCCGGATTTTTAGTTTTAGTGCACATATATGTAGCAACTTACCCCCTGATGTTACATTCATAGGGGTGTAAAATCAGCACAGAACTGCCTAAGCCGGGGAACGGATTCCGTGTAAAGCCCGGTTTTGACTATTTTTGCCGGAAAGATGATCGATGATCCCAAATGAAACCATAGTAGCCCTGGCTACCCCATCGGGTGCAGGTGCCATTGCAGTGATCCGGATATCGGGAAACAGTGCTCTGGAAATTGTTTCCGGGGTCTTCCATTCTGAAAAAGGCAAGATTCTCCGCACTCAGAAAAGCCATACCATTCACCTGGGCAATATCATGGACGGTGATAAAATATTGGACCAGGTTTTGGTTTCCGTTTTTAAGGCCCCCCATTCCTATACGGGAGAAGATGTGGCAGAAGTGTCTTGCCATGGGTCTCCCTTTATTCAGCAACAGCTCCTTCAATTGTTCCTGCGAAGCGGCGCACGGATGGCTCAGGCCGGGGAATTTACGCTGCGGGCTTTCCTGAATGGGAAAATGGACCTGAGTCAGGCAGAGGCCGTGGCAGACCTTATTGCCTCCGAGAACGAGGCTTCCCACCAATTGGCCATACAACAAATGCGTGGCGGTTTCAGCGATGAGCTTAAAATGCTGAGAGAAGAGTTACTGAATTTTGCCTCCCTTATGGAACTCGAACTGGATTTTGCAGAAGAGGATGTTGAATTTGCAGACCGAAGTCGATTTTCTTCACTCATTGCCCGCATAGAGCAGGTCCTAAAAAGCCTGATTGATTCGTTCGCCCTTGGTAATGTTCTGAAACAGGGGATCCCTATTGCCATTGCCGGAGCACCAAACGTAGGTAAATCAACCTTGTTAAATGCCCTTCTGAAGGAAGAACGGGCAATAGTGTCTGAGGTTGCCGGCACCACACGCGACAGTATTGAAGACGAAATTGCGATAGGCGGCATAGGGTTTAGATTTATCGATACGGCCGGAATCAGGGAGACCACCGACCTTGTGGAGGGCATTGGGATTCAGAGGACCTTTGATAAAATTGAAAAGGCGCAGGTTGTACTCTATATAACGGATGTAGCATCCCTGAAGGCGGAGGATGCCACTTTAAAGCCGCTGGTAACGGAATTAAAAAAACTGACGGACAAGTACCCCGATAAAAAAATTATCCTTGTCGCCAATAAAACAGACCTAATTAGCGAGGCGGAGCAGCAATTACTTACTGAACGGATTGAGTTGCATTTTACAGATAGCGTATCCGGCTTCAAGCTGATCCCTATTTCCGCCAAAACAGGTGCTGGCGTTGAAAGTCTGAAATTACAACTCCTGGATCTAGTTAATACGGGGGCATTGCGAAATAACGAGACCATTGTTACCAACAGCCGGCACTACGACGCCCTTTTAAAAGCCCTGGAAGCGGTGCAACAGGTACGGCAGGGAATGGAAGCCGACATCCCGGGCGACTTATTGGCAATAGATATACGGCAGGTGCTTTACCATTTCGGCGAGATCACCGGTGAAATCACCACAGATGACCTGCTCGGGAATATCTTTGCCAATTTTTGTATCGGAAAATAAATATGTAATTTATTTTAATGCTATTTGATATCATTTGAATACAAATAACTGTTTTTCAACATGTTGTTGAAAAGTATTATTATTCTTCTCTT
>CAYSVQ010000179.1:0-40176 GCA_964434565.1 uncultured Flavobacteriaceae bacterium
AGAAAGGCTGGGCCCGAAACGGCGCTATTGCACGCGATACCACCTTTTACGGACTGGAAACCGAACTGGACCACTATGAGCACGACGATGCCCCCGTGGGGCCACTCTTCTGGGCGCATTATTCCTACCTTGGCCTGGACCCAAGAGGACTTAAAGACCAGTATGCAGACTACTGGAAGCTAAACAGCACCCATGCCTTGATCCATTACCGGTAGTGTGTGGATAACCCCCATGATTACAAAGACTATGGGGAAGATTGCTGGGGGCTTACTTCCAGCTATTCCATGAAAGGATATGCGGGGCATAACCCCAGCGAAGACCTTGGGGTAATATCGCCCACTGCAGCCTTGTCATCCATGCCATATACCCCTAATAAGAGCATGGCGTTTTTAAAGTACCTTTATAACAGAAACGATTCTCTGGTAGGGAAATATGGCCCATATGACGCATTTAGCCCCGAGCACGACTGGGTATTACCACGTTACCTGGCAATAGACCAGGGACCTATTCCCGTAATGGTAGAGAATTATCGCACCGGCTTATTCTGGAAATTATTCATGCAGAATACCGAAATTCTCCGGGGATTGCAAAAGCTTGGATTTAAAAGCCCCTATATCGTCGAGGATGAATAATTACATAGCGATACTCCTGTTGCTTGCTATAGCCTTGCCAGGCTGTTCAGGGGATGGCTATACCTATACTCCCATAGATTTTCCTGACCAAACGGATGAAACCCCGGAGGTACCGGCCATTACTGACGAGGATTTATTAGAGCTTACCCAAAGGGAAACCCTGCGTTATTTTTGGGAGTTCGCCGAAATCAATTCGGGATGTGCCAGGGAACGTTACCACCCTTCAGACCCCGGATATGATGCCTTAACAGTGGCTACCGGCGGTACGGGCTTCGGGCTCATGGCTCTGATAGTCGGGATGGAAAGAAACTTTATAGAAAAGGAAGAAGGCCTTAACCGAATGGAAAAGATATTGGAGTTTCTGGAAGCTGCCGACCGCTTTCACGGCGCCTGGCCGCATTGGATTGTTGGAAATTCAGGAAACACCATTGCCTTCAGTCAGCTTGATGACGGAGCAGACCTGGTGGAAACGGCCTACCTCGCCCAGGGCCTCATCTGTGTCCAGGAATATCTGGCTTCGGGGACCGACCGGGAGAGGGCTTTGTCTGCCAGAGCAGAAACCCTTTGGCATGGCGTGGAATGGGATTGGTTTACCCAGGGGCAGGAGGTACTCTACTGGCATTGGAGCCCTAACCATGGATTTGCGATCAACCTGCAACTAAAAGGTTATAATGAGGTGCTGATTGCTTATGTGCTTGCTGCCGCATCCCCTGATAATGGAATAGAGAAGTCGGTTTACACTAATGGATGGGCCTCAGGAGGCAAAATTACCTCCGCCAATGTGCAATACGGATACCCCCTCCTGGTAGCGCATTCGGGATCCCAGGAATTCGGAGGCCCGCTATTCTGGGCGCACTATTCCTATTTAGGCCTGGATCCGCGAAAACTATCTGATGAATACACCAACTATTGGGAGGTGAACACCAACCACAGTAAAATCAATTATAATTATTGCGTGGAGAATCCTGAAGGATATAAAGGGTATGGCTCTGACTGCTGGGGCCTTACCGCGAGTTATTCAAGGAATGAAGACGGTAGTCTGGGGTACCTTGCCCACAGGCCGGGCAATGATACCGGAGTAATTTCGCCTACAGCAGCTATCAGCTCCATGCCCTATACGCCGGATGAATCCCTCAACGCATTGCGATATTTTTACCAGCAAAGGGAATGGTTGCTCGGACCAGCAGGATTCTACGACAGCTTTAGCCCCGAATTTGGGAATTGGGTGGCTGAAGCCTATCTGGCCATAGACCAGGGCCCCATAATTGTGATGATTGAAAACCACAGGACGGGATTGCTCTGGCAGCTGTTTATGCAAAATGAAGAAGTTAGGTCAGGCCTTGAAAAACTTGGGTTTACCTATGAATAACCAGATATATTTAGAACTGATATTCCTTCTTGGAAGCCCGGTTTGCCTGCAAGGACAATCCGAATCCCTTTATCCGGTAAAACAACTGCTCAGGGGGAATGACACCCTTCGCTCCCGTCTCCTTTTACCGGAAGATTTTAATAATGACAGGCGGTATCCCCTGATCCTGGTCGTGCACCGTGCAGGGGAAAGGGGTAATTCCGTAAATTGCAGGGGAATGATATCGCAAGGATGAACAAACTTTTTATTTCCGGATGTATATTCCTGCTGCTTACACACCTTGTAAGCGGCCAGGAAGTTAGCGTGTTAACCTACAACCTCCGATATGACACGGAGGCCGACGGGGAGAACAGATGGGAAAACCGCAAAGCTTTCCTGATCGCCCAGTTACACTTTTACAGGCCCGATATCTTTGGCACCCAGGAAGGCCTGGCACACCAGTTGCAGGCAATCCGTGATGGGATGGAGGATTATGATTATTTCGGCAAAGGGCGCGATAAAGGCGATGATACGGGGGAATTCTCCGCTGTATTCTATAATAAAAGAGCCGTAAACCTGCTGGAGGAACACACCTTTTGGTTATCGGAAACTCCGGACGTGCCATCCATTGGATGGGATGCCGCTTTCAAAAGGGTATGTACCTACGGGCTGTTTGAATCCAGGTCGGATGGCCGGAAATTCTACGTCTTCAATACCCATCTCGATCATATGGGAGAAATGGCAAAACAAGAGAGCGTACGCCTGCTAATGAAAAAAATAACGGCCATTAACAAGGCAGAACTCCCCTTTGTACTCATGGGAGACTTTAATCTCGAACCTGGTCATGAGGCCATACAGGCACTTAGCGGGGAGTTGCAGGATGCCCATTCCCTGGCAGGTCCAATGGCATTCGGCCCGGAAGGGACTTACAACACCTTTTTGGTAACCGAAGCTGCCACCCGCCGCATCGACTACATTTTCCTGTCGCCTTCGGATTATGAACTGCTTAGGTATGGAATCCTGACAGCCACCATCGAAGGCCGTTACCCTTCCGATCATTTTCCGGTATACGCGGAACTTAAATTTAAGCAACCCTCATCTGAAAAGGATTAGGACAGCTCCGAGGGCGGTAAGCAACAAGATCATTTTGCGGTACAAGCCTTCCTGAATAAGTTTTACCAGGCGTACCCCAACAAAAAGCCCAACCAATATAAGGGGTGCCAGCCTTAGGTTAATGAGAAGGCTTTCCCTGCTGATAGTTTCCCATACATAGTAATGAAAGGGGAGTTTAACAATATTAATAATCAGGAAAAGCCAGGCGGCGGTACCGATAAATTCGTTCTTGGGCAGGCGCATTGCCAGGAAATAGATGTTAGAAAATGCCCCGGCCAGGTTGCCTATCATGGTTGTTACCCCTGCCAGGATCCCAATGAATCCACCAAAGGCCCAATGTGTTGGTACTGCACTGGATTTTCGTGTATCCCACCAATACATCATCACCACGCTGGCAAGAATCACTGTAACCATGACCATTTTAAAAGTCTGCTCCGGCAGTTCATGTCCGATAAGGACCCCGAGCAGCAAACCTGCAAGCATCCACGGCAGAAAGCGGGTAATATAATACCACCTGGCATGCCGGCTATAATATATCACCGCAAAAATATCGCCTATAATTAGAAGGGGAACCAGCACCCCGGTAGATTCCCTGGCACCAAAAGCCAGGGCCATCATGGTCACAATAATTATTTCGATCCCCTTGATTCCGGCTTTTGAAATCCCGAGGATAAAGGCCGCTGCGACGGCGAGGACCCAGCCTGAAGTCGGGATATTTGAGAAAATGGCATATAACATGAGGCTGGTTTCGGGTCCGGGAGGTAAAAGTATCCTAAAAAATAATATCTTTAGCAACCAACCAAACTAATGGCTTATGGAGCTCAGCACTCTGGATTTCGCCTTTATCATTGTCTTCTTTTCCATCGTTTTACTGATTGGGGTCCTGGTATCCAAAAAGTCAGGGAAGGATTCTTCAGAGTTTTTCCTTTCAGGACGCACCATGCCGTGGTGGCTGCTGGGGCTCTCAATGGTCGCAACAACCTTTTCAACGGATACCCCCAACCTGGTTACAGATATTGTACGTACTAACGGAGTATCGGGTAACTGGGTATGGTGGGCTTTCCTGATCACCGGCCTATTAACCGTATTTGTCTATGCAAAGCTCTGGAGAAAGTCAAATGTAAATACCGATCTGGAATTTTATGAACTCCGGTATGGCGGCCCGCCGGCTCGCTTCCTACGTAAATTCCGCGCCATTTACCTTGGGGTGATATTTAATGTCATCACCATGTCGTCCGTCACCCTGGCAGCCATCAAGATAGGCAGTATCATGCTGGGTCTCGAACCTTGGGAAACTGTAGTAAGTGCTGGCCTTATTACAGTTATCTTCAGTGCTTTGGGTGGTTTTAAGGGGGTCGTGTATACCGACTTCCTGCTTTTCTTTGTCGCCATGACAGGCGCCATAGGGGCGGCCATTTATCTGGTAAACCTGCCGGAAGTGGGCGGGATCAGTGCCCTTCTTGCTCACGAGAATGTAGATGGAAAACTGTCTATTTTGCCTGATTTTACAAACCGGCAGGCATTAATCACCTTATTTATCATCCCGCTGGCAGTACAGTGGTGGAGCTCCTGGTACCCCGGGGCCGAGCCCGGCGGCGGTGGCTATATTGCCCAAAGGATGCTGGCCGCAAAAAATGAGAACCACGCCATAGGGGCCACTTTCTTTTTTAATATCATGCACTACGCGCTAAGGCCGTGGCCCTGGATTCTGGTAGCCCTGGCCTCGCTGGTGGTTTATCCTGATGTGGCCAGCATACAGGAAGCATTTCCCAATATTGCCGAAGACAAACTGGGTCATGACCTTGCCTATTCTGCCATGCTTACAAAATTGCCCAGCGGCCTGCTGGGCCTGGTACTTGCCTCCCTGGTAGCAGCCTACATGTCTACCATTTCCACACAACTTAACTGGGGCTCTTCGTATATCGTGTACGATTTTTACAAACAACAGATTAATCCTGGTGCTTCTGAAAAGCGACTGGTTGCGGTAGGGCGTCTTTCTACGGTAATTCTGATGGTGTTTAGCGCTGCCCTGGCACTGCTGCTTCAGAATGCCCTCCAGCTTTTTGAGGTGCTTCTCGTATTCGGCGCGGGAACAGGCCTTATTTTTATCCTTAGGTGGTTTTGGTGGCGGATAAATGCCTGGAGTGAAATTGCAGCTATGTTCGCCTCAGGGATCATTTCAATCACCCTTAAACTCACCCCTTTAGGCGCTTTCTTTTTTGCCCCTGATACCGGAGTTTTCCCCGACTGGACAGAATACCTCTTCGTGGTTTTTACCACCACCGCCATCTGGTTGCTGGTTACCTACATGACCAGCCCCGAATCAAAGGAGGTCCTCCAAAGTTTTTACCGTAAAATCCAACCCGGGGGCCCCGGTTGGAAAAAAGTACTTGTAGAGGCCGAGGCAGAGCATCAGAACCTGGTTAAAACAAACGAGAAATGGAGTGTGCCTTCCGGGATTGCCGCAATGCTCCTGGGCTGCGTGCTGATTTATTCCTGTATGTTCTTTACAGGGTACCTTATTTACGGCAAGTATACTCAGGCTTTAATCCTCATGGCTACTGCCTTGGTATCGGGAATCCTGCTCGCCAGGGTCTGGAAAAAAATGAAAAAACATATCCTCTAATCCATAAAATCCAATGAAGGAACGCGTAATTTCCGTAGATATATTCAGGGGGATGACCATTGTTCTGATGATCCTTGTGAATACGCCCGGCACCTGGTCGGATGTATATGCCCCCTTGTTACATGCGCAATGGCATGGCTATACACCCACCGATTTGGTTTTTCCGTTTTTCCTGTTTATTGTAGGCACTTCGATTGTTTTGGCATACCAAAACAAGAAACCCGACGCCTCCACGCACAAGAAAATCCTTGTCAGGACCCTCAAATTAATTGGCCTGGGGTTATTCCTTGGCGCCTTTACCATTGAGTTTCCCTTTATTAAGGATTTTGAAGACATCCGCTTCCCTGGTGTATTGCAGCGCATAGGGGTGGTTTTCTTTTTTGCCGCATTCCTGTATCTGCATGCGAACTGGAAGATACTGCTCGGTATCGCCGTAACCATCCTTATAGGTTACTGGATATGGCTTGGATTCATCCCCATACAGGGGATGGAATCTACCTTCGACAGGGCACCGAACAACTGGGCGAATTATATAGATCTGCAGGTTTTTGGCAGCCATATGTATAAAGAGGATTATGACCCCGAAGGACTTTTGAGTACGTTCCCTTCCATTGTCTCAGCTATCCTGGGGATCTTCACCGGGATGCTCCTGATTTCGAAAAGGACGAACAAGGTAGCGATAATGAGCGGAATGGGAATTGCCTTGCTTTTGGCGGGCCATCTCTGGGATCTGGTATTTCCGATTAATAAAGCACTCTGGACCAGCAGTTTTGTACTGGTTACTGCAGGCTGGGCGAACCTGGTACTGGTGCTGATATACTATCTGACCGATGTAAAAGGGCTGCGCTTCGGCACAGTATTCAAACATGCAGGAGCCAATGCCATTACCGTCTATTTCTTGTCGAGCTTTATAACGAAATTGTTTTATTCCATTAAAGTGAACGAGGAAACTTCCATACACGAATGGCTATATGAAACTGTTTTTGTGCAGGCGTTTTTATCACCTAAATTTTCTTCCCTCCTGTATGGGTTAACCGTGGTTGCTTTCTATATGTTGCTTGCCTATATTCTTTACCGAAAAAAAATCTTTATTAAAGTATAGGGTTTTTTTTATTCTTATTGAAAGCCCAGTGGATAAATCTGGGGAAAACTTTCCCCCATGTGGGGAGCTCATGTCTTCCGCCCTCTACCTGTACATAGGTAATTTCTTCGGGCTGACGATAACCTTTGGCTTCGAGTTCCCTGATAACATCCAGGGTATCTTCTATTGAATCGATAATGCCATTTTGATTACGGTCGGCGGTTTCATCTTCCGTACCGCATTGGAACCAGAATTTCAGGTGGGGGGCAAAAATACTATCATGTATAATATTGAGTATGATACGGCTTCTGTCTGCCAGATCTGTTTTTACATATGCGACATTGCGCCACCAGAAAGAGCCGCTAAAAACCCCGGCTTTTCCGAATGCCCCGGGATGGTTGATAACAATATCGAGTGCCGACAGACCCCCAAGCGACATGCCACAATAAACCCAATCCTCATTGTTATGGCTTAGGTTATAGGTTTCTTTCAGGAATGGTATAAATTCTTTCATTATAAACTGGCTATAGGCCCCCGCTCTTTTCCCCCGGCCTTTAAAATCTGCCATATGCGCAGTTCCGTATTCCTGAATCCTGTGCACATTGGCTTCAATTCCCACATAAACAAAGGGGCTGACAGCCCTTGAAGCATAGCTGTCTGCAAGAGTTTTTTCAAGTCCCATACCCATGAAATCCTGCCCGTCGTTCATCAGAAGTACCGGCAGGCCTTTTTTGTACTCCCGGTAATTTGGCGGGGCAACCCAGCGGAAGCGCACTTTCCGTTTTAGGTTATGGGAATAGTAACTTCCCTTAAAACATATAAGTTCAACCTCATATTTCATAAAAAGCAACAAAGGTGCAAGTATAAGGATTCCTTAAAAAAATCAGATAAAAGAGGCTTTTTAAATTAACTTTGCGCCCTAATAAATCAGTTGTCAGGTTACTGGATTTAAGCTACATTTAAATATATGGCTGTTGGATATCATATACCCTATTATTCCAATACCCTTGGCAGGAACATCAACCTCGAGGTTACCGGTCACTGGGGATTTCCTATCCTGATGTTCCCCTCATCCTACGGGCAGTACACCCAGAACAGGGATTTCGGGCTGAACGGTTCGGTTATGCGCTTTATCAATGAGGGGAGGATAAAGCTGTACAACGTGGAAACAATAGACGGCCTCAGCTTCTATGCGGAACATATGAATTCGGAAGATAAGATCCACAACTATGAAAGCTATATGCAGTTCCTGAAGAATGAATTAATCCCATATATTCAATCGGAATGCAATACACACAGGATTGGGGTTGCCGGGGTAAGTTTTGGCGGATACCATGCGGCAAATACGGCATTCCGCTTTCCCGATCTTGTATCTCACCTCTTCTCAATGTCGGGGGTCTTCAACGTTCGAAGTTTCGTGCCGCTTTCAGATGATATAAGAATATATTTCAACTGCCCCGATGAGTTTATGTTGCATGAAGAAGGTTGGAAGTTCCGGCACATGCAAATAGTGCTGAGTACATCCGACTGGGATTCCTGCAAACCAGCAAACCAGCTTATGTCTGGTATCCTCTCTTCAAAAGGCATAACACACTGGTACGATGAAAAAAAATGGATATCCCATGACTGGCCTTTATGGAGGATGGTATTCCCGGAATATGTAGGGCGGTATTTCTGATGATAAACCAAGAATAAAACAATAGTTATGATAAAAAAAATCGGAATTCTGTTCGGGATGGAAGATACCTTTCCCTGGGCATTTATAGATAAGGTGAATGCCAGCGGGCAGGGGGCGGTGTATGCAGAACCAGTAAGCATAGACAAGGTGCAGCAGGGCATAGATTACGGCTATCATGTGATCATAGACCGAATTTCACAGGAAGTACCGTTTTACCGCTCTTACCTCAAGAATGCCGCCCTCAGCGGAACCGCGGTTATTAATAACCCCTTTTGGTGGAGCGCAGATGAAAAGTTCTTCAATAACTGCCTGGCAATTCAATGGGGTATCCCGGTTCCCAAAACCGTTTTATTGCCCTCCAGGGAACGGCCCGATGACACTACGGAGAAATCCTTCCGGAATCTTAAGGCTCCGCTGGATTGGGATTATATCTTTAGTTATATCGGCTTTCCGGCTTACATGAAACCCCACTCAGGTGGTGGATGGAAAAGTGTGTACAGGGTAGATAACCCGGACGACCTTTTTGCAAAGCACGGGGAAACTTCCCGGCTGGTAATGATGTTACAGGAAGAAATTGTCTTTGACGACTACTACCGTGTGTATTGCCTTGGGCAGAAATATGTGCATATTATGCCCTATGAACCAAGGAATGAATTCCACCTGCGGTATGCGACAGAACCAAAGACACAGGGGAAAGAACACAGCCGTCTGATGAAGACCATCGAAGATTATACCATCAGGCTTAATAAAGCCCTTGGTTACGATTTTAATACGGTGGAGTTTGCAGTGCGCAACGGTATTCCCTATGCCATCGATTTCTGCAACCCTGCACCGGATGCGGATGTGAATTCGGTTGGGCAGGCAAATTTTGACTGGATCGTGGAACATGCCGCCAGGTTCGCTATAGAAAAGGCCCTTGCACACAAAGAAAACCAGAACAATTGTAGCTGGGGAGAATTTGTTCAGCGCGCGGTAAGTCCCCCGTCAAGGCAACGAGCTGAAGTAAATCTGAAAACTGCGGCTGAAGCCAAACGGACAGTAAAGAAAAAACCTGTTGGCAATAATGACAGCAAAGCGCCTAAGGTACAATCGAAGAAATCGGCCTCCGCTTCCAAAACCGGAAACAAAGGGAATAGAAAAAAGGGATCGGACAAATCCATGAAATAAGCAGCTCTACACAAATGACTACCAAGAAATTCACCCTGGGGATAGAAGAGGAATTTCAGATCCTCGAAAGCGATACCTATACCCTACGTTCTCAGATGTCCAAGATCCTTGAAGGCGGCAAAGTATTCCTCAAGGAACGTATCAAGGAAGAAATGCACCAGTCTGTGGTGGAGATGGGAACCAACGTATGTGAAAACGTACAGGAAGCAAGGGATGAAATCTCCTACCTGCGCCAGCAGATAATAGAACTTGCTGGCAAGGAAGACCTGAAGGTGGCAGCCTCCGGCACCCATCCTTTCTCTCATTGGAGCGACCAGCTTATAACCCCGAATCCGAGGTACGACAAGCTGATCGACGAGTTAAAGGACGTTGCCCGTTCGAATCTTATTTTCGGCTTGCATGTACATGTTGGTATCCCAGACAGGGAAGACGGCCTGCAGATAATGAACATAGCCCGTTATTTCCTGCCGCATCTTTATGCCCTTTCCACCAATTCACCCTTTTGGGAAGGCCGGGAAACAGGCTTTAAATCCTTTCGCTCCAAAATATTCGACAAATTCCCCAGGACCGGGATCCCCCCCTACTTTGCCAGCGTAGGCGAATACGATAAATTTATCGAGGTACTTGTTAAGACCAATTGCATAGATAACGGTAAGAAGATTTGGTGGGATATACGCCTGCACCCTTTTTACCCTACGGTTGAATTCAGGATCTGTGATATGGTGATGACTGTAGATGAGGTGGTATGTATCGCAGCCCTGATGCAATGTATTATTGCGAAACTCTATAAATTACACCAGAAAAACCAGAGTTTCCGTTCCTATCGCCGGGTTCTTATCAACGAAAACAAATGGCGTGCTGCACGCTGGGGTATAGAAGCTAAACTCATTGATTTCGGCAAGGAAGAGGAAGTTCCTTTTGCCAGCCTTATCAATGAATTGCTGGAGTTTATTGATGATGTGGTGGATGAGTTGGGTTGTCGGACAGAAGTGAATTTTGTTTACCAGATGCTGCAGCAGGGGACAGGAGCCGACAGGCAGCTAGCGGTTTACAGGGAAACCGGAGACCTCAAAAAAGTGGTGGAGTATATTATAGAGGAGACGGCAAGGGGCTTATAACAGAAATGTTCCTTACCAGGGAAGGCCCTGGTTGCCGGTTAGGAACCAATATTTACTATGGATCAGATAAGCGAAAAGTTAAGAATTGCCATCCTCGACCTTAATGCAGGGGAACCCAATGAGGGAATGCGTTGTATTAAAACCCTGGTAGAAAATTTTTTAAAAACGCCGGGAATATCGGGAAGCTACAAGGTTTTCGAAATCAGGAAAATGAACGAGCTGCCCGAAATCGGGGATTTCGACATTTTCATATCTTCCGGAGGCCCGGGCTCCCCAAAACCATCGGGCGCTAAATGGGAAAAAAGGTTTTTCCGATTTCTCGATGGGATTTTCGACCATAACCTGTTGGATAGTAAGAAAAAGTATCTTTTCCTTATTTGTCACTCTTTTCAACTCGCCTGCCTTCACTGGAAACTTGGGAAAATTTCTAAAAGAAGATCCCCTGCCTTCGGGATCATGCCGGTGCATAAAACCAAAAAAGGATTAAAGGAGCCCTTGCTGCAAGGCCTTGGCAACCCATTTTACGCGGTAGATTCAAGGGAGTACCAGCTCATTGAGCCAAAAAAGAAGAAGCTTAAAAGAATGGGTGCCAGGATAGTCAGTAAAGAAAAGATACGACCTCATGTTCCGCTTAAAAGGGCGGTAATGGGGATTCGCTTCTCGCGGGAAATATTTGGCGTCCAGTTCCATCCCGAGGCAGATTCGGAAGGCATGAGCATGTACTTCCGACAACCCGAAAAACGGGAACATATCATTAAGCATCACGGAAAAAGAAAATACCGGGAGATGCTGGAACACCTGGATGATGAAGATAAGATCCTCCGGACCAACAGTACCATTATCCCGGGTTTTTTAAGGCATGCGTCCGATGCCATGAACCTTTCTAATCCCCTGGCTGTATGATACCGGAGGTACGGGAAACGTTTAACCACGAATACAGGGACTCATATTATGAAGGCCTTCTGAACGAAGTACATAAGCAGTTCGGTGAGCCTTGCCCGTTCCGTATTTCGGAAACTCCGGTATTCATTAGCCGTGAACTGAAGGAAAAAGTATTTATCGCCTGTGCAGCCATCATTGAACAACTGGAAAAGGTCGATTTCGGAATAATCAGGCAACAGTTCGTCCCCAAAGCCCTTCAATCAGCTTCTCCTGTAAGGACACCGCATTTCCTGGCTATAGATTTCGGTTTGTGTGAAGCAGACGATGGGTCCATAGTGCCGCGCCTTATAGAACTCCAGGCATTTCCTTCCCTTTTTTATTACCAGAGTTTCCTTGGAAAGGCATTTTACATGCATTACCCAAACCTGCCGCGGCAGGGATTTCACTATTACTTCAGCGGACTTGATGAAAAAGGGTACCTGCAGGAAATGAATGCCCTGTTATTGGGGGGCCATGCCCCGGAGCATGTGATCCTGCTGGAACTTTATCCAGAAAAACAGAAGACCCGTATTGATTTTAGCGCTACTAGTCAGGCGCTGGGGATTGAGGTGGTTTGTTATACGAAAGTGAAACGGGAAGGAAAACGCTTGTTCTATGAAAAGGATGGAAGAAAGATCCCAATATCCCGTATCTACAACAGGGTGATTTATGATGAAATTCAACGCATTCCCGGGTTGGAGGCCTCTTTTAACCTTTTTGATGACCTGGATGTGGAATGGGTTACCCATCCCGAATGGTTCTTTCTGATTTCCAAATGCATCATGCCATTACTGTACCACCAAAGTATACCCCCGTCTTATTACCTGGATAGCCTCCCGGAGGATATAGCCTTGTCTGATTATGTCCTGAAGCCTCTTTTTTCTTTCGCCGGAACCGGGATCAACCTTAACCCAACCAAAGAAAGTATAGACAGTCTGGCTGACAAGCAGAATTACCTCCTGCAACGCAAGGTAAAATATGCGCCGCTGATCAAGACAAAGACCAATAAAAATTCAAAGGTGGAACTTCGTATCCTCTATATCCGAAGCGAGGCGGATGGCGGTTTTAAACCCGTGATCAACCTTACCAGGATGGCCAAAGGCGAGCTGATTAACGTCTCGCACCTCACCGATGAACGCTGGATAGGCTCTTCTATCTCCCTTTTTGAAGTTTAGTACTTTGCCAAACTTGCCTTAGCGGGCGGCTTGAAACAGGCGGGCAATATATTTCCCCACCAGGTCGAACTCCAGGTTAACTACTGAGCCCGGTGTATAGGTATGGAAGCGGGTATGTTCATAAGTATAGGGGATAATAGCGACACTGAAACCATTAGTTTCCGAATCTACCACAGTAAGGCTTGTGCCGTCTATGGTGATGGAACCTTTTTTAATAGTGATCTGATTTTCTGCAGGATCGTAGCTGAAGCTGAACAACCAGCTTCCACCCTTTTCCTCAATAGCGGTGCAGCTCCCTGTCTGGTCTACATGACCCTGTACAAGGTGCCCGTCAAGCCGGCCTCCGAGCAACATGGCGCGTTCCAGGTTTACCAGGCTTCCAATTTGCAACCCGCCAAGGTTGGTTTTCCGCAGGGTTTCATCTATGGCGGTTACTGTATAAGAGCCGGGCTTTACATCAACCACCGTCAGGCAGGCCCCGTTATGGGATACACTCTGATCTATTTTCAGCTCGGAAGCAAGGGGAGTCTGCAGGGTGATATGAAGGTTAGCCCCTTCTTTTATAAGGCCCGTTACCCTCCCTAAAGTTTCGATGATCCCTGTAAACATGTATCGTCTAAATTACCTAGTTTTACCATGTAAAAATACCACATAAGCTATAGAAATGACAGAAGAAGGGATAAAATTAAAACTAGGGATCGCTACCGGCGACCTTAACGGGATTGGTTGTGAAGTAGCCCTTAAAACCTTCGAGGATAGCAGGATGCTCGATTTTTGCACCCCCGTGTTTTTTGCTTCCACAAAAACCATATCCCATCAGAAAAACGAGCTGGGGATTGATATCAGCTACCACGGTATACAGCATGCCACAGATGCCATCGATGGGAAAATTAATATAGTGAATGTCTGGAAGGAAACGCCGGCCACAGAATTTGGACAACCCACTGAAGAATCAGGCAGCTATGCAATTAAATCCCTGCGGGCAGCCGTTAAGGCCCTTAAGAATAATGAAATCGATTTACTCGTTACCGCCCCCATCAATAAAAACAACATTCAGGCTCAGGATTTTAATTTCCCGGGGCATACCGATTTTCTGGCACAGGAACTCCAGGGAGAAAGCCTTATGTTTATGGTTACTGACAACCTTAAAATCGGACTCCTTACGGATCATGTGGCGGTTAAGGATGTTGCCGGAATGATTACCCCGGAACTCGTGCGCAGGAAGATAGAAATAGTGATGCATTCTCTTAGAATGGATTTCGCGTTGCGACGGCCCAGGATAGCCGTCCTGGGGATCAATCCTCATAGCGGAGACAACGGGGTTATAGGAAAGGAAGATGACGAAGTGCTGAGGCCTGTAATCAGAAGAATGTCGGATGAGGGGATGCTGGTTTACGGGCCATATTCCGCCGACAGTTTTTTTGGTTCCGGCACCCATGAAAAGTTTGATGCCGTTTTGGCCGCCTATCACGACCAGGGGTTAATCCCATTCAAAACCCTTTCTTTCGGGAAAGGTGTGAATTTTACCGCCGGCCTGAGCAGGGTCCGCACATCCCCGGACCATGGTACCGCATACGAAATCGCGGGTAAGGGGATTGCAGATTACAGTTCCTTCAAGGAGGCCGTGTTTATGGGGATTCAAATATTCAGAAACAGGGAGGAATATCAGGAATTAACAGCCAACGCCCTCCAAAAGCAAAAAAGGAAAAAGTAATTGCATTGACCCTCAGTAGGTGAGCGTCATTGTCCTTTCAAATATCTTTGTTATTTGATTGGGTTTTTTGAAAAAAAAAGTATCTTTGCACGCCTTAAACTAGTGGATAAGAAGATGGAGCATAAGGAATTCAGTATTCCTTTTTCGGGACTAAAGCAAGGAAAACACGAGTTTAAATACAGAGTTGACAATACGTTCATTCAATCATTTGGTTTCCAAGAGTTTAATAGCGTAGCAGTTGATGTGTTTGTATTCCTTGACAAGCAGCCCACGGTGCTTGAATTTGACTTTCAGGCATCCGGGACCGTAAATGTTGATTGTGACCTTAGCAGTGAACCCTACGACCAGCCTATTAGCACCGGCATGAAATTGCTTGTAAAATTTGGGGACGAATACAATGATGAGGATGATGAAATCCTTATTGTTCCCCATGGGGAACACCAGGTGAATATTGCGCAATACGTATATGAAATGCTGGTATTGGCCGTACCTGCAAAAAGGATACACCCAGGGGTGGCCGACGGCAGCCTGAAGTCTGAGTTACTCGAAAAACTTGAAGAGCTGCAGCCTGGGGAATCTAAGAACGAGGAAGATAATACAGATCCCAGATGGGACGCCTTAAAGAATTTTTTAACGGATAAATAAGAGACAACAATGGCACATCCAAAGAGAAAAACATCCAAAACCCGAAGAAATAAACGCAGAACTCATTATAAAGCTGAGGTGCCAACTATTGCCAAGGATCCAACCACAGGGGAAATGCACCTGTACCACAGGGCACATTGGCACGAAGGAAAATTATATTATCGCGGACAGATTTTGATCGACAAGTCTGAGGAAGCTGCGGTATAAATCATTGGCTTGCCAATTAAACTCCCACTTCTTTGGTGGGAGTTTTTTTATGGAATATGAAAGCCGCTTAAAATGCCTTAATGGCGGGAGAAAGTCGCAAAAAATCCTTACTTTTCACCCAATATGGGGTATTTTTCGGTGTTTCTTGATGAAAAATCAAAATTAAGATGAGTAAAATCACAGCAGCCATTACGGCTGTAGGGGCTTACGTACCTGAATTCCGCCTGACCAATAAGATATTGGAAACCATGGTGGATACGAATGACGAATGGATTACCAGCAGAACAGGCATTAAGGAACGTAGAATACTGAAAGACCATGATAAAGGGACATCGTATCTGGCAATTAAGGCGGCAGAAGATCTGATTCGGAAAAGCAATACAGACCCGGCTGAGATAGACCTATTAATTCTGGGAACAGCTACCCCTGATATGCCGGTAGCATCCACTGCGGTTTATGTGGCCTCGGAGATTGGCGCGGTAAATGCCTTTGCTTTCGATATGCAGGCAGCCTGTTCTAATTTTTTATTCGGGATGTCGGTGGCTGCGCGTTATATAGAATCTGGCCGTTATAAGAAAGTGATGCTTATTGGGGCTGATAAAATGTCGTCCATAATAGATTATACAGACCGTACCACCTGTATCATCTTTGGCGATGGGGCCGGAGCCGTCCTGTTCGAACCTAATACCAAAGGTTTTGGCCTGCAGGACGAATACCTGAGGGCGGATGGCAGTGGCAGGGATGTCCTGAAAATATCAGCCGGCGGGTCTCTTTTACCCCCGAGTGAGGAAACGGTCAGGAATAAGCAGCATTATGTATATCAGGACGGAAAGTCTGTGTTTAAGTTTGCGGTTTCCAATATGGCTGAAGTAGCCGCCCTGATTATGGAGCGCAACGGGCTCAGCCACGACGATGTGGATTGGCTTGTTCCCCATCAGGCGAACAGGCGAATAATAGATGCCACGGCGAACCGAATGGGGCTTGAAGCCGCCAAGGTGATGATCAATATTGAAAAATATGGAAATACCACTTCGGCCACGTTGCCATTGTTGCTGCACGACTATGAAGGACAACTGAAGAAAGGTGACAATCTCGTGTTTGCGGCCTTTGGCGGGGGCTTTACCTGGGGGGCGGTATATTTAACCTGGGCTTATGATACCAAATAATTTACGAGTACAACTATTCTAAACTAAATTTCATGGACATAAAAGAGATTCAAAGCCTGATCAAATTTGTCGCAAAATCCGGCGCCAGTGAGGTAAAACTGGAAACAGACGACATTAAGATTACCATTCGTACCGGCGCGGCCGATTCCGGTTCCGAAAGGGCCTATGTTCAGCATATTCCCATTCAGCAATCCCAGCCACATCAAACTCAGCCCGTTCACACTTCTACGGAACCCTCAGCTAAAGAGGTGGCTGCCAGGGCTGAAAGCGAAGAGTCTTCAAGACACATCACCATTAAATCGCCTATAATCGGAACCTTTTACAGGAAACCCTCCCCGGATAAACCACCATTTGTGGAGGTTGGCGATACCATTTCCAAAGGCGATGTTCTTTGTGTGATTGAAGCCATGAAGCTGTTTAACGATATTGAATCCGAGCTGTCGGGTAAAATAATCAAAGTCCTCGTAGAGGATTCAACCCCTGTTGAGTTCGATCAACCGCTCTTCCTTATAGACCCGTCTTAGCAAAGTCCCCTGGCCACTATCCAAAGGGTGTAGCCGTTGCACAGGAAGTTAAGCATAATGAAACACAGACCGCAATGTTTAAAAAGATTTTAATAGCAAACAGGGGCGAAATTGCACTACGCATTATCAGGACCTGTAAGGAAATGGGGATAAAAACCGTAGCTGTTTATTCCAAGGCAGACGAGGAAAGCCTTCATGTGCGGTTCGCCGATGAGGCCGTATGTATCGGACCTCCACCCAGCAGCGAGTCTTACCTGAAGATCCCGAATATTATCGCCGCGGCAGAGATTACCAATGCCGACGCTATCCACCCGGGTTACGGCTTTCTCTCAGAGAATTCCAAATTCTCGAAGATTTGCGCAGAACACCAGATTAAATTTATCGGGGCTTCAGGCGAGCATATAGATAAAATGGGAGATAAGGTAACTGCCAAGGCTACCATGATAAAAGCCGGCGTTCCTACTATCCCCGGGTCTGAAGGATTGCTGAAAGATGTGGAGGATGCCAAAAAAGTGGCCAAAAAGATGGGTTATCCCGTAATGCTCAAGGCTACCGCCGGAGGCGGAGGTAAAGGAATGCGTGCGGTATGGAAGGAAGAGAATATTGTTGCGGCCTATGAAAGTGCCGTTAAGGAAGCCACCGCTGCCTTCGGGAATGGAGCTATGTATATGGAGAAACTTATTGAAGAACCCAGGCATATCGAAATACAGATTGTTGGCGACCAGTATGGAAAAGCCTGCCATCTTTCCGAGCGGGATTGTTCCATCCAGCGCAGGCACCAGAAGCTCACGGAGGAAACTCCTTCCCCTTTTATGACAGACAAACTCAGAGATAGTATGGGGGCCGCTGCGGTTAAAGCCGCAGAATTTATTAAATATGAAGGGGCAGGCACCATTGAATTCCTTGTAGATAAGCACCGGAATTTCTATTTTATGGAAATGAATACCCGCATACAGGTGGAGCACCCTATAACCGAACAGGTGATTGATTACGACCTCATCCGTGAGCAGATCCTTGTGGCGGCAGGGGTCCCGATTTCAGGGAAAAACTATTTCCCTAAATTGCACTCAATAGAATGTAGAATAAACGCCGAAGACCCCTATAACGATTTCCGGCCATCGCCTGGGAAGATCACTACCCTCCACACTCCGGGCGGACATGGCGTTCGTCTCGATACCCATGTATATAGTGGATACACCATCCCGCCGAATTATGACTCCATGATAGCGAAACTGATTACAACCGCCCAAACCAGGGAAGAAGCGATCAATAAAATGAAACGGGCATTAGACGAGTTTGTGATCGAGGGGATCAAAACCACCATCCCTTTCCACAGGCAGTTGATGGATCACCCGGATTACCTGGCCGGCAACTATACTACCAAGTTTATGGAAGGATTTAAAATGAATCCGCCCAAGGAGGACTAGGATTTCAGCAATTTCTTCTGAGACACAGGCTTCCGGGGGCAAACGAAGTACGCTTTTTATGCTCCGGGCCAGTTTATCTGAAACTTTATGCAACTAAGTTATTGGGAATATGACTCCTGGTTAACCCATACCGATTTCACCATTGTAGGAAGCGGAATCGTAGGGCTTAGTTGTGCGCTTCAACTTCGGCACTGCTATCCTGAGGCCAGGATCCTGGTATTGGAAAAGGGGATTTTACCCCAGGGAGCCAGCACCAAGAATGCGGGCTTTGCGTGTTTTGGGAGTATCTCCGAAATTCTGGACGATTTGGACGGGCATTCTCAGGAAGATGTGGTGCAGCTGGTTAGGAAAAGGTGGGAGGGCATTAGGAGCCTCCGAGAACTTCTTGGAGATGAAGTCATTGATTTCCAGGTTTATGGGGGGCATGAAGTGTTCCTCGAAGACCAGGAGGAACTATATGAACATTGCCTTGGGCAGCTGGAACATGTGAACCGGCTGCTTAAACCGGTTTTCGGGCAAGCACCATTTAGCAGGCAATTCAACCGTTTTCAATTTACGAAAGTCCGGGATCATTATATTACCCATTCCTTCGAAGGGCAGATTGATACCGGTAAAATGATGCTGGCCTTGTGGCAGAAAGCCGTTCAAGA
Organism: uncultured Flavobacteriaceae bacterium; assembly: GCA_964434565.1. Classification (GTDB taxonomy): domain Bacteria; phylum Bacteroidota; class Bacteroidia; order Flavobacteriales; family Flavobacteriaceae; genus Zeaxanthinibacter. The sequence goes on from CAYSVQ010000179.1 coordinate 19,193, forward strand.
AGGGATTCGCATTCTCAATGGGTTGTGTGTACAGAAATTCCAAGAAGACCTTCAGGGAGTGCGGGTGGAAACCGGAGAATTTGAGTTTCACACTCAACATTTGCTGATCGCGACCAATGGGTTTGCTGCAGAATTTATCGGGAGTGAAGTGCAGCCGGCCAGAGCCCAGGTTTTAATTACCAAACCCATAGATAATTTGAAGATAGAAGGTACTTTCCACCTCGATCATGGCTATTACTATTTCAGGAATATTCATGGCCGCCTGATGATAGGTGGTGGCAGGAATCTCGATTTCAAAGGGGAGACCACCACCGAAACCGGGCATACCCTACTTATTCAGTCGCGTTTGGAAGAACTGTTGCGCGAAGTCGTGCTGCCCGGTGTCCCTTTCGAAGTCGCACAACGTTGGAGCGGGATTATGGGGGTCGGAAATGGTAAGAAGCCGATTATCCGCCAACTTTCGGAGCGGGTATATTGCGGGGTGCGCCTCGGAGGGATGGGGATAGCAATCGGAAACCTGGTAGGTAAGGAGCTGGCTGATCTGGCAGCTAAAAGCTGAAGGCAAAAGATGCCTCATATTTCGTGACTATCCTTATATTAGGGCACTCTTTAAAAATTTTTGGGTTTTTGACCAATTAGTCCATCGTGAATACAATGAAAATATACAAAATCAGGAGTGGGATTCTTATAGGCGAGGGAGACAACCATTACCTCCTGGAAGGAGAAGATTGGGACCGGTTTATTAACAGCGACGACCTTTACCTCATAATTAAAGACCGTCTTAAGCATGAAAAGGTCATAGGCGACGCAACCTATTATCTGGAAAATGAATTGCTGCCTCCTATCGGTCAACAGGAGATCTGGGCAAGCGGGGTTACCTATTACAACAGCAAGCTCGGAAGGGAGCAGGAATCCAGAGAAGCGGGGGGCAGCAATTTTTACGCCCGTGTATATGAGGCAGACAGGCCAGAACTGTTCTTTAAGGCAGGCCCCGGGCGTACAGTTGGGCCGGGCGGAAAGGTACGGATCCGTGCAGATTCCACCTGGGATGTGCCGGAACCGGAATTAACCCTTTTTCTGACCTCTTCAGGAAACATCGTGGGCTATACCATAGGCAATGATATGAGTTCAAGGAGCATTGAGGGCGAGAACCCGCTGTACCTCCCCCAGGCGAAAACATACGATGGCTGTGCGGCCATAGGGCCTTGCATTCTGGTTACCGGGTCTCCCTTGCCCCCGCAGACTGAGATCAGGCTGGTGATCCTCAGAGACGGGGACGTTGTGTTTAAAGGAGCAGTGAAAATTGATCAGATCAGGAGAAAATTCTCCGACCTGTCGGCCTATTTGTTCAGGGAATGCTCTTTTCCGCATGGCAGTTTTCTGATGACAGGTACTGGGATAGTCCCGGGGCCCGAATTTAGCTTGCAGGCAAAGGATGAAATACAAATCTCCATTGATGGCATTGGCACTCTGATAAATACGGTTCAATAGTCGTGGTGCTTTTGATTTGCCGGTCACTCAGGAATCGGCTAAAGGTCGAAGGGTGGCTTCTGCCGGTTGGATTTCTTTTCAGCAGCCTTCTTCTTGATACGCAGGCGTTTTTCAATTGCCGATTTTGAAGGCCTGGTTTTGCGCCTTTCCTTACGGACTTTAAGCGCCTCATTTATAAGGCTCAGGAAGCGGCTGGTAACTAATTCTTTGTTCTTGTGCTGGCTTCGCGCGCTGTCTGAGTACATTTGCATTTTTTGGTCCCCGCTTAATCGCTTCGCCAGCTTCAGTCGAATGCGCTCCTTCTCCTTGTCGCTAAGAGCATGTGAACCAGACAGGTCGAAAGTAAGCACCACTTTCGAGGCCACCTTGTTTACATGCTGTCCGCCGGGCCCACCGCTACGTATCGCCTTGTAGGTAAGTTCTCCGGTGAGGATATCTTCATTCATCTCTTTCCGGCTTTTGGGTATGCAGTCTCTTATTGATGGTATCAAGTGATATATTGAGGAAAACCTGTGACCCATTAATCAGGGCCCGTTCAGAATAAAAGTGTACAGGTTGCCCTTCATAATCGCCCCTAACAAGGAAATGGCTGCCCATAAAATAACTCTTTTTTACATCAACCCTGAGTCCCGTCCGATTAGCTATTTTGAATTCGTTTGCATATACAATGATGGTACGCTTAGTATCTGCATAGGATTTCACAATCTGTACGGGGATCCTGTTAGCTTCCCCGAAGAGGGAGGCAATATAGAGATTGCCAGGTTTGTCGTACAGCTCCAGAAGAGGGGCGTCCGCTATGATCTGCCGGTCTCTCAAAACAAGGACACGGTTTGCAAAAGGAAGTACGTCTTGCTGATCGTGGGTTGCGGTGATACAGCTGATCCCTTCCCGCTGAAGATAATCGAAAAGGTTTCGTCTGAGGTTGTTCTTACGGAAATTGTCTATATGGCTAAAAGGCTCATCAAGCAAAAGCAGCTCGGGCTTTTGGGCCAGGACCCTGGCAAGGGCCACCCTTTGTTGCTGGCCGCCGCTGAGGTTTTTTACTTTCTCCTTTGCGAACGTTTCCAGTTCTATCAACCTCAGCAGTTCATCGGTACGCGATTTCAGTTCGTCGGGGTAGAAAACCGAAAGGAACTCGCTTATGTTTTCTTCCACACTGGTATAGGGCATTAAGTCGAATTCCTGTGAAAGGTATTTCATGAATTGCTCACCTGGCAGAAGTTTGTAAAGCGGCCCCCTTACTTTGTGCTTGCCCCACTGTATTACGCCCTCCTGTGTCTGCAACAGTCCGTATATGATTTTGAGCAGGGTACTTTTTCCACAACCACTCTCGCCCATAACAGCAAGGTGTTCCCCCCTTTTTAATTCAAAGCTGATATCTTCCAATATCGCGATCTTGTTATATGCAAAGGAAACCTGCTTAACTTTTAGCATCGGCTTATATATAATTTATCGGCTCCTTTAAGGCTAAGCCATCTTATATTAATGAAACGGGCTAATCTTGAAAATATTGACCCTATCCCTTTACTTGGGAGGACGGGGGTTTACCAGGCATTTTATCATATCCCATATTGAAAAGGGTAAAGGCAAATATATCGGCATACCGGTCAATGATCTTGTGAACCGGGGTCCCGGCACCATGGCCGGCTTTGGTATCAATACGTATTAATACCGGTTGTTCGCCCGCATGTTTTGCCTGTAATTCGGCCGCAAACTTAAAGCTGTGTGCAGGCACGACCCTGTCATCATGATCGGCGGTTGTTATAAGAGTTGCCGGGTAAGCTACCCCATTTTCCACATTGTGTACTGGAGAGTAACCAAAGAGGTATCGGAACATTTCTTCATTGTCTTCGGCGGTTCCGTAATCATAGGACCAGCCCGCCCCTGCTGTAAACGTATGGTATCTTAGCATATCGAGCACCCCGACTTCCGGAAGGGCGACGGACATGAGTTCCGGGCGCTGTGTCATTACCGCCCCGACAAGCAGGCCGCCGTTGGACCCACCGCGCATTGCCAGCTGATCGGAAGAGGTATATTGCTCCCCGATCAGATACTCCGCTGCGGCGATAAAGTCGTCGAAGACATTTTGTTTTTTAAGCTTTGTGCCTGCCGTATGCCATTTCTTGCCATACTCCCCGCCACCTCGGATGTTCGGCACGGCATAAATGCCACCCTGTTCCAGCCATACGGCGTTAACCACGCTAAAGGCAGGTGTAAGGCTTACATTAAATCCGCCGTAACCATAGAGGATAGTTGGATTTTCCCCGTTTTTCTCAAGCCCTTTCCTGTAAGTTATCAGCATGGGGATGCGTGTTCCGTCGGCTGAGTTATAAAATACCTGCCGGGACTCATAGTCGCGGGGTGCGAAATCGATTTCCGGCTCCCAGTATTTTGTGGAATGCCCGCTAATGGGCTCCAGGGAATAGATCGTGGCGGGGGTTTTATAGTTTGTAAATGAAAAATACAGGGTATCCTGGGAGCTTTTCCCGCTGAATCCCGAGGCCGTACCCAAATCCGGAAGGCTGATTTCGCGAATACGGTTACCTTCATAATCGTATTGTTCAATCAGCGAAAGGGCGTCTACCATGTATTCTGCGAAGAAATATCCGCCTCCTTTCGACGCGCTGATTACATGTTCCGTTTCCGGGATGAAATCCTCCCAGTTTACAGGCTCAGGAGCTCTTGCATGTGTAGTTACCACCTTATTGTTCGGAGCATTCAGATTGGTAACCAGGAACAATTCGCTGCCTTTATTGTCCAGGAGGTAGGTGTCGCTCTCCTCGTGGTCAAGCACCACCTTTAAGGTTGCACCGGGATCGTCGAGGTCCATGAGGAGCAATTTATTGCCCGATGTGGAATTTGCAGGATGTAAGGTGAGGTAACGTTCATCTTCAGTTACATTAGCAAAGACATAGCGGTGTTTTTCATTAGAAGCACCGCCGTAGATCAGCTGGTCTTCCTCCTGTTTGGTGCCCAACCTGTGATAGTAGACCTTGTGATGGTCTGTTTTTGCAGACAGCTCACTTCCGTCCGGTTTGTCGTATCTGGAATAAAAAAAGCCCTGGTTACCTTTCCAGGCCAGGTTGCTGAACTTTATGTTTACCAGGGTATCCTCCACAATTTCCATGGTTTGCGTATCAAGGACAATGGCCTTGCGCCAGTCGCTCCCTCCTTCGGAAATAAGATAGGCTGCCAGCGATCCGTCTTTGGTGAAACTAAGGGTTGACAGGGAAGTAGTACCATCTTCGGAGAATGTATTGGGGTCCAGGAATACTTCCGGGGGGCTATCATCCTTTTTCCTATAAAGCACAAAATGGTTTTGCAGGCCATTGTTCTTATAAAAATAGGTGTAACTGCCTTCTTTAAAGGGGCAGCTTATTTTTTCATAATTCCAGAGTTCCTCCAGCCTTTTCTTAATGTGATCACGGTAAGGGATATCCGCCAGATAAGTCTGGGTTGTTTCGTTTTGCCGCCCAACCCAGGCTTCAGTTTCCGGGCTGCGGTCGTCCTCCAGCCAGCGGTAGGGGTCTGGGATGACTGTTCCAAAATAATTATCGGTTGTGTCGGTCTTTCTGGTTTCAGGATAGATCACGGAAATTTGTTGTTTTTCCCCCGGATTGCACGAAATCAGCAGAAAAAAGATCCCGGCAATTAAAGGCAATAGTCGCATTGAAATTGAGTTTGCCGCTAAAAATAACATAAAAAAACCTTTGCAAAGAGCACCTTTACAAAGGTTTAAGAGAAACATTAAATTCCGGTCAGGGCCTATATCAGGTCCGAGCGGTACAGGTATTCGGCAATCTGAACGGCATTGGTTGCTGCTCCTTTTCTGAGGTTATCTGCCACGATCCAGAGGTTGAGGGTATTAGGCTGGGATTCATCCCTGCGGATACGGCCTACAAAAACCTCATCCTTGTCGTGCGCATGCAACGGCATGGGATACAGGTTGGATGCCGGATTGTCCTGAACAATTACCCCTGGGGTGCTTTCCAGGATGGCACGCACGTCTTCCAAAACAAATTCATTCTCAAAGGCAACATTCACGGCTTCCGAATGGCCGCCTGAAGTTGGGATGCGGACGGCAGTTGCAGTAATTGAGAAAGAACTGTCGGCAAGGATTTTTTGGGGCTCCCTGGCCAGTTTCATCTCTTCCTTGGTATACCCGTTCTCCATGAAGGTGTCGCAATGTGGCAGGGCATTTCGGTTTATGGGATACGGATAGGCCATATCACCCTGCACGCCGGCCATTTCATTCTCTAGCTGCTTAACGGCTTTTACCCCAGTCCCGGAAACGGATTGATAAGTGGAAACCACAACCCGCTTCATCCTGTACCTTTTATGCAGCGGAGCCAGAACCATCACGAGCTGAATAGTGGAACAGTTGGGGTTGGCAATAATCTTGTCGGAGTTCGTTAGCAGCTGAGCATTAATTTCGGGGACTACGAGCTTTTTGTCTGGGTCCATGCGCCAGGCAGAGGAATTATCTATCACGGTTGTTCCTGCGGCAGCAAATCTGGGCGCCCATTCCAGTGAGGTATCCCCTCCGGCGGAAAAAATAGCCAGGGCGGGCCTGGCGGCAACCGCTTCTTTCAAACCAATAACCTTATACGGACTTCCTTTAAACAGTATGGTTTTACCAACCGAACGCTCCGATGCCACCGGCAGCAGTTCGGTAATTGGAAAATTACGTTCCGCCAGGACTTTCAGCATTACTTCGCCCACCATCCCGGTGGCACCTACGATCGCTACTTTCATGATTAATGATTTATCCGGCAAATGTACTCCAAGAGGAATCATCCGGCAAACTGAGATTTTAAAAAATGCAAAAATGTAACAAAATGTTATGATTGTTACAAGTCATAAAAAAACCCTCCGCGACAGGAGGGATTAGGGTGAATAGTTGTGTAGCGGCCTCCCGGAGGTAACCGGGAGATAATACTGATTTCAAATTTTAATGCAGCAAAGAAAATGGCTTTGAGTCTTTGGCTGCTGATATCAATCTTAATCTTCTCATCAACCATCACTAAACCATGAGTCAGCCGCAAGCTGCTATTGCGATCAGACTATTGTCAATTGCCTGAGATGGCACTAAAACAACATTCCTTCCGGTATAGCTCTATACGTATTCCGTGCATGGTATTCCAGCATCAGCAACCTGTAGATTACTGTTCCCAGGGAGTTTAATTTTGATTTTTAAGCAGGTCTCTGATCTCAGCCAGCAGTTCCTTCTCTGTGGGTCCGGCCGGTGCTGCAGGAGCAGGTGGTTTCTTGGTTTTGTTGTATGCGTTGATGATTAAAAACAGAACAAACCCCACTATTACCAGGTTCACAAGGGTGTTAATCCAGGCTCCGTAACGGATTGCATTCTCCGCCATAAAACCTTCTTCCCCTTCGGTACCTGAAGATTCAGTGAGAACGATCTTCAGGTTGGAAAAATCTACCCCGCTTGAAAATTCGCCTACCACAGGCATAACAATATCATTTACAAACCCGTTTACAACGAGGCTGACAGCACTTGCCAGAATGACGGCAACCGCGAACTCGATTACATTGCCCGTCATTATAAAATTCCTGAATTCCTTTAACATAGATGGTGTTTTAGTTGGTGTATAATTTGAATTATCGGATGATAATATACGTATTTAATCGAAGCTCACCAACAGTCAGGAATCGCTTTTAATCCTCAATAACCACCCGCTTTACCCGTTGGGAAATCCCTGTAAGGAGCTCATAGGAAATGGTCCCAGCCGCTGCGGCCAGGGTTTCCGCCGAGGCAGCCTTGCCAAAAACAATCACTTCATCCCCTTCCCGGCAATCTATTCCTGTTACATCTACCATGATCATGTCCATGCACACATTACCCACAATGGAGGCTTTACAGCCATTTACATATACAAAGCCTTTGCCCCTGCCATACTGCCGGCCAATCCCGTCGGCATGCCCAAGGGGCAGCGTAGCCGTAGTCCTTGGGCTGTCTGAAACGAATCCCTTGTTATAACCAACACTTTCACCGGCTTTTATGGAATGGAGTTGTGAAATCACCGTTTTTAAGGTTGCAACGGGGATCAGTTTTGCGTCTATTGCCGCCTCATTACCATAACCATAAAGACCAATCCCGCTGCGTACCATATCAAATTGCGCCTGGGGGAAATTTATGATACCCGACGTATTTAGCAAATGTTTCATTGAAGTATATGACAGGTCCTTAAAGAGTTTATCGGTAATGTGGGTAAAGGATTTTATCTGAGCTTCAGTAAAATCTCTTTCACGTGGGTCGTCGGAAGCTGCCAGGTGTGAAAGCACAGAAAGCACTTTGATGGCGTTCCCGGTTTTAAGTTGCTCCAGAATGAATCCCAGCTCTGATTCCTTAAATCCAAGCCTGTTAAGCCCGGTATTGAACTTAAGATGCACCGGGTAGTCCTGCTGCCCCATTGCTGTTGCGGTTTCAATAAAACTTTTAAGGATGTCGGGGGAATAGAGGCTGGGTTCCAGGCAATGGGCTATAATTGTCCTGAAGTTCACAGGCGACGGATGCAGGACCATGATAGGGGTTTTAATTCCTGCTTCACGGAGATCCAATCCTTCCCGGGCATAAGCCACTGCAAAATAGTCGACCCCAAGGGCCTCCAGTTTTTTACTGATCACGGCAGTATCATGACCATAGGAAAAAGCCTTGACCACTGCCATGAATTTTGTTTTAGGTTTGAGCAGGGAAGTCAGGTAACGGTAATTCCATTCCAGGGCACCCAGGTCGATTTCCAGTTGAGTTTCTTTAGCTAAAGGCATGAACGGTTATTCGGCGAAGGGCTTAATCAACGCTTATACTTAAGGGTTCAAAGTTCAAGGTTATGGATTTTAATAGTTTATGGGTTATTTGAAATATGCCTTTTGTCGATTCAGTAGCGGGGAAGCTTATTTCCCGGAATTTAAGTATTTATCTTCCCGCGCCTGACTTGTCCGGACTTCTTCTGCCTGTACCTCCATTTTACTGATTTTCTCCCGCAACATGGCCTTAAAGTAAGCTGCCCTGCTCAGGGGTTCATATTCTTCTGTTTCCCCAAGGAGGACCAGTTTGTCGTTGTCTGATTTGCGAAAGCTGTAATTGGCAAGGTTACCGGTCCTGGTACATATTGCATGTACCTTGGTAACATATTCGGCAGTGGCCATCAGGTCGGGCATCGGCCCGAACGGATTTCCCTTGAAATCCATATCCAGGCCTGCAACTACAACCCTAACTCCTCTGTTAGCCAGATCATTACATACTGTAACTATCTCATCGTCAAAAAATTGTGCCTCATCTATTCCAACTACGTCGCAATCATCTGCAAGCAATCGGATATTGGCCGCAGCCGGAACCGGGGTAGATCGAATGGCATTCTCATCATGCGAGACCACACGGTCTTCATGATAACGTGTATCCACAATGGGTTTAAAGATCTCCACTTTCTGCCTGGCGAACTGGGCTCGTTTCAGTCTCCGGATGAGTTCCTCCGTCTTACCTGAGAACATTGAGCCACAGATCACTTCTATCCATCCGAATTGTTCCTTATGATTAACAGTGTTTTCGAGAAACATTTTGTAATTTTAAACGAAATCAACGGTTTTAACCGTTACTCAATAGTACGCCAGCATAAAAGTATTAAAAAAGAAAGACCGTTGGGTTGGAGGTAAAATAAAAAGAAATGAAAAGAAAATTGAAGGAGGAATTGATCAGATTGTGCACTGATATTATTACTTCTAACGAAAAAAAAGACATTGCGGAACTATACGAAGCTGCCAGGTCACTATACGAAAAATTGGCTGTCCTGAAGATTATTGAAGAAAAACTTCACGATGTAGAGATTGATGTCTCTAAAAATGTGATCGCAGCCAGGTTTGAAAAAATGGCGAATGCCGTAATGCACGAAAATAAATCCGTGCCGGAGAGTAATCCGCACGAAGAAGACATCATAACACCAGGGATAGATACCATTAAAGACATGATCTCCGAAATGCCGGGAAGCGTTAATGTTGACCAGTTTTTCGCCGATTTCGTCGCTAAACCGCCTGTGGTAAAAAGCGACAAGGATTGGGTGGTACCCACTAATCCTGTTGCCAATCAGGGGGAAGTCAAAAGGAAATCCCTGAATGAATTGCTTACAAAGAAGGAGATATCGGTTGGGATAAATGACAGGCACGCATTTGTCAAACAATTGTTCGACGGGAGTACCGAAGATTTTAACCGGGTAGTCTCCCAGCTGAATACTATAGACACTGAAGAACGATCCGTGGCCTTCATAGAGAATATGGTAAAACCGGATTACAATCACTGGAAGGGAAAAGAAGAAATGGCCTCCCGTTTTATGGCCCTCATTAAACGCAGGTTCTCCTGATCCGGGGAGTTTTTATGATTTGTTCAGGGCTTGCAAACAGCACCCTGCCTTAAAACCACTTCCGTAACCATCAATGGGAAAGCTGTTCATTGTTCCTACACCTATCGGAAATCTTGAAGATATAACCCTAAGGGCAATAAGGGTATTGAAGGAGGTTGATCTGATACTGGCGGAAGATACCCGGGTCAGTGGAAAATTACTCCGGCATTACGGCGTTGAGACCCCTATGCAGTCGCATCACATGCATAATGAACATCAATCTGTACAAGCCATCGTTGCCAGGCTGAAGGCCGGTGCACAGATGGCACTGATCTCCGATGCCGGGACCCCCTCAATATCTGATCCCGGCTTCCTGTTAACAAGAAAGTGTGTTGAAGAAGGGGTGACGGTGGATTGCCTGCCCGGGCCTACCGCCTTCGTGCCGGCACTGGTGAACAGCGGCTTACCCTCCGATAGGTTTGTGTTTGAAGGTTTCCTCCCGGTAAAAAAAGGACGCCAAACCCGATTGAAGGAATTGGCCACAGAAACCAGGACAATTATTTTTTACGAGTCGCCCCATAAATTATTGAAGACCCTCAATCAGTTTTCAGAATATTTTGGGCCAGACCGCCCCATATCCGTATCCCGGGAACTCAGTAAATTGTACGGGGAAACAATGCGGGGAAACCTCGCCGAAGTCCTGCACCATTTTTCAGAACAACCACCCAGGGGAGAAATGGTCCTGGTAGTGGGAGGGAAGAAGTAACGCTCCAATTGCACGCACCCACAGTTTCAAATATGTTTTCCCCGGTTCCAGCCGTATTTAGCTAGGTATTGCCCGCCGCTTTCAGCAGCACCTTCTTCCAGCGTAGTGGCCATGGAATCATTCCAGCGGTTGAGGAAGCCAAAAAGCGAAATCACTCCCAGCATCTCAACAATCTCCCCTTCATTCCAGTGCAGATATAATCGTTCTCGGAGCGGATCATCTACCGAATTCCGAAGGCTGGAGGCCGCCAGTGCAAAATCCAGTGCCACCCTTTCCGCCTCCGAAAAGGACGGATGGGATTGGTAATCCCAAATATTGTTTAGTTGTTCCGCTTCTGCCCCATAGCGTTCTGCAGCGCGGATAGCGTGGGCCTGGCAATAGCGGCAGCCGCTTGCATTGCTGCTCACCCAGGCTATCATCCGCTTTAAAGCTGATGAGACCCTGCCATTATTGGCCATTACGGCCTTATTAAGGTTTATAAATGCCTTGGAAATAGCAGGACGGTGTTGCATGGTCAGCACCGAATTCGGGCAAAATCCCAGGGTTTCCTTAAAGAATCCGGCAAGTTTGAGCGTTTCCGGATCATGTTCCGGATCAAGGGGGGGCACGAGTGGCATCCTAGTGTATTTTTTTGGTACTTTTGAAGCCACAAGAAACGAAAAATTGCCAGCATGACAAATCGAATCATTACCCAATGGAAAGGCGGGATGGCTTTCGAAACCAACAACGCTTCGGGCCTTAGTTTCCGTATTGACGCCAGTCCGGAAGACGGGGGTGAGGGCAGGGGAATGCGGCCGAAGTCGCTCATGCTATCTGCTTTGGCAGGCTGCTCGGGCCTGGACGTTGTTAACCTAATTAATAAGATGAAACTGGAAGTTGCGGACTTCCGCATAGATATCTCAGGGGAACTCACCGAAGAGCACCCGAAATTCTATCATGCAGTTCTTGTAGAGTATCATTTCTATGGTAATAAGCTTGCAGAGGCTAAATTGCAGCGTGCTGTTGATCTCTCCGTGGAGAAGTACTGCGGCGTGATGGAAATGTTCCGGAGTTTTGCCACCCTGGAGATTAAAACATTTTTTCACCGCGCTTGACGCAAGGAAATTTCAGCCCGCAACATGAACTTGTTGCTCATAACACCAATAAAAATAGAGCAGGTATGCGATGGACCATCAGGCCGCAGCATGATGAAATAGCGGTACAACAACTGGCCGATTCCCTGAATGTGGAACGGCTTGTGGCCCGCCTGTTGATTCAACGCGGGATCAGCACCTATGAGGAAGCCAGGAAATTTTTCAGGCCATGCCTCACTGAGCTGCACGACCCATTCCTTATGATGGATATGCACAGGGCGGTGGCGAGGATAGAAAAGGCTATTGCAGGCAATGAGAACATCCTGATATACGGTGATTATGATGTAGATGGCACTACTGCCGTCGCCCTGATGTCCGGCTTTCTAATGGAAGGTTATCCGAATGTTGCAACCTATATCCCCGACAGGTATCTGGAGGGTTACGGCATTTCTATCAGGGGGATTGATTATGCCGAAGACAATGGGATAACTCTGATAATAGCACTGGATTGTGGGATAAAAGCTATTGTGCAGGTGGCCTATGCCCGTGAAAAGGGCATCGATTTTATTATTTGCGACCACCACAGGCCAGGGGAGAAACTGCCTGTGGCGGTGGCAGTCCTTGATCCGAAAAGGGAAGACTGCGCATACCCATATAAGGAACTCTGTGGTTGCGGGGTGGGCTTTAAACTGATACAGGCCCTTGCACAAAGGCAGGGCCGCGGAGTTGAAGAACTACAGCCATACCTCGATCTGGTAGCGACAGCGATAGGAGCTGATATTGTGCCGGTAACAGGCGAAAACAGGCTGCTGTTTTATTACGGGCTGGCCCGGCTGAATACGTGTCCGCGCCCCGGGTTCCGGGCATTGATCGCCCAATCTAAAAAGGAAGAATTAAGCAGCACGGATGTGGTTTTTATCATTGCCCCGAGAATCAATGCTGCCGGTCGTATGAAACACGGGCTTTACGCGGTTGAGCTGCTTACTGAAACCAATTTTCAGAGGGCTTTACTACTGGCCGCGGAGATAGAGGCCTTCAATACCGAACGACGGGGGCTCGACCAGGAAATCACCGAGGAGGCCCTGTTACAGATACGCAATAATGGGGAAGAAGGCCGATATACATCAGTAGTATATAAAGAGAACTGGCATAAAGGAGTGATAGGCATAGTGGCATCCAGATTAACGGAAACTTATTACCGCCCCACCCTTGTATTTACCAGGAGTGGTGATAAACTCGCGGCTTCCGCCAGATCAGTAAAGGGATTTGATGTATATGAAGCCCTGGAAGGTTGCGCTGAATGCCTGGAACAATTTGGCGGCCATAAATATGCGGCAGGCCTTACCATGGCAGAAAACCAGTATGAAATCTTTAAGGAGCGCTTTGAAAAGGTTGTCTCAGGCACCATAGACCCTTCCCTGCTGGTACCCGAGATACAGATAGACGCGGTTATCCGGCCAGGGGAGATAACCCCGAGGCTATGGCGCATTATCAAGCAGTTTGCGCCTTTTGGCCCGGGCAACCTTAACCCACTGTTTATGACCGAAAACCTTCGGGACACAGGATATGCCAAGGTGGTTGGGCAAGAGGGCAAACATCTTAAGTTTTCGGTCGAACTGGAAGGTGCTGGTTCTATCGGGGCAATAGGCTTTAACCTTGGGGAGAAACTGGAACTTGTTGAAGGGGGGAAAAAGTTTAAGGCAGTTTTCAGCCTTGACGAAAACGAATGGAATGGTCAGGTGAGTCTGCAGCTTAAAGTGAGGGATATTAGTTAAACCGGTCTGGTCTCGAACCTTTTCAGGCTCAGGTGATTTCCGTCAAAAACGGCATAGGTATAATGGCTGATCCAGTCACCGAGGTTGATATACTTGCTGCTTTCACTAAGGCTGATCTCCAATGGCAGGTGCCTGTGCCCGAAAATGAAGTAATCATAATGAGCGGATTTGAGTTTTCTTTTCGAATATTGTACCAGCCACTCCTTATCTTCTCCCAGGAAATCTAAATCCTCCTTCCCGGAGATCAGCTTATTTTTTACCGAAAAATATCGCGCTAACTTTACGCCAAGATCCGGGTGAAGCCAGCGGTATAACCATTTGGCAGCAGGGTTAGTGAATACCTTTTTCATGCGCTTGAAGCCCTTGTCACCAGGACCGAGGCCGTCTCCATGGCCTATATAGAAACTCTTGCTGTTAATCCTGAATTCTTTGGGTGAATGAAAGACAGGGATATTAAGTTCCTCCTCAAAATATCCATCCATCCACAGGTCGTGGTTACCGACAAAATAATAAATTGGGATTCCGCTATCCGCGATCTCTGCAAGCTTGCCAAGCGTCCTTGTAAATCCCCTGGGGACAACGGTTTTATATTCAAACCAAAAATCGAAGAGGTCGCCAAGGAGGAAAAGTGCTGCAGCATCCTTTTGAATGGTATTCAGCCAGAGTACGAAGATTTTTTCCCTGGCCAGGCTTTCTACACGGTCTGGTGCCCCCAGATGATTATCGCTGGCGAAGTACACCTTCTTTCCCTTCCCGACTGAAATCTGTTCCATTTGCGCATAAAGATACACAAAGTACATACAAACAGCAGAGCTGTTTATGTATAGCAGGGTTCAGGGATTATCGGCTGCATACCATTCCGCGTAGGCAGTTTCGGTTTCCCTTAATTTTAAAGAATGCAACTGTATATGTCCGGGAAGCCTGGATCGTATTTTTTTTGCGAAATCGATCACCATATTTTCACTGGTAGGCTGGTAATCGGCAAGGATCACCTTGTGCCCCCTGTTGCTGAGTTCAGTTGCAAGCTCCAGATGTGGGGTATTCCGGTTAAAGATGGTAGCATGGTCAAAAGGATCCACAACTTCTTCCTTGACAATAGTTTTCAGGTCGCCAAAATCAATAACCATTCCCAGTTTAACATGTGAACCATCGGTTATTGGCCTGCCTATAACGGTAACGGCAAGCTTATAGCTGTGCCCATGCACATTCCTGCATTTACCATCGTAGCCATAGAGGGCATGTCCTGTTTCGAAGCTGAATTCCTTGGTGATCCTTATCGTATCCATACCTGCTTTCTTGCCCTGCAAAGGTAGGGATTCTGCACATTAACATGCCAAGGAATTCAACCTACAGACCTAACCCCTGACGGGCGCATTTCAGTTGCAGGCAACTTTTTATCCTTCAGCCCGAATAGTGGCCTTATCCAGGGCCAGGGCCTGATCCCCAATTCATAAATGATCCAGCTGCAGCCGAAAGTACCAATGACCAAAATGGCAAAGGCCGGAAGGAAATCCAGGCCCGAACCCAACAAATAATACCCGATGATGATAGTCACCGTCTGGTGAAGGATGTAAAAAGGGTATACGGCCTCGTTGGCATAAGCCAGTATTCTGCCCGGGCGGTTAAGGTAGCGGCTGGCATAACCAAATAAAACCAGGATCCAGGTCCAGAGGTTGAATACCTTTACAGCCGCTTCGATAAAATGAAGGATCGTACTGTCCCTGAAGGTAAACACCAGACCCAGCCATAATGAAAAACCTACAATTCCCAGATAGAGGAAGAAACGGCGCCTCCTTGTAACAGTTTCCCAGAATTCCCGCTTAACGGCAATCAACAGGAAACCGTAGAAGAACAGGATTAAAAAGTTTATTAACGTAAACCAATCCCCTACGAGGGCATGGGTTACCGGAAAGAAAGGTTCAAGGAAAGATTCTGTAAGATACAAGGGCAGGATAGCCCAATAAAGCCCGAACGGCTTTTGTGCCTGATTTTTCACCCAGCCAATCAGCCGGAGATCCGGATTCCTTCGGAGATAGAGGAAGACCGGGCAGAGTACCAGGGAAAACAACAGCAGGTACGGGAGGAACCACAGATGGTGCCAACTGAAGTTTCCCTCGGGGTAAACCCCAATAAATGCGTATTGTGGCCAGAATTCAAGATAATGTCCGCTGAATTGATTATTTACAACCCTTTCGGCATATACCTGCGGGGGTACAACAAAGAGAATGCCTGCCGCAAGAGGTAGCAGCAAACGCCCGATCCTTTCCCGGATAAACTGCCTCCCGCTCCTTTTGTTCATGGCGTAATAGGTCCCCATTCCCGAGATGACAAATAGTATTGGAAGGCGCCACTGGTTTACAAATAGCATTGGATAAATGAGCCATTCATATATGGTATCATATTTTATGTGCCATCCCCAGGGGACAAAGTACATCCCAACATGGTAGAAAATCAACAATCCGAAAACGAGGACCCGCAACCAGTCCATATCATATCTGCGCATACCGATAATTTTTGTGCTAAATTACCAGCGAAAACCAATCATAAAAGGGGATTGTGATGGCTGACAAGCTTTTGGGACGAATGACAAACCCGGCCTAGCCGGCTGTAATTCGCCCCTCAAAATGAGGGATCATTTTCCGGGAAACCGCCACAGCTTCCTGTACTCCTTTGAGCTCAAGCTTATAGCCCTGTGCGTTACCTGAAATGCGATGTATGTGCCTTAGATTTACCAGGTAGGATCTATGCGTGCGGACAATAGAAGGAATTGCGGAAAGTTGTAATTCAAGGTCACTTATGGAGATCCTTTTAAGCTTCTTCTGTACGGAATGGCCTTCACGTATATAAAAAGTTACGTAATTGCCATCGGATTTGGCATAAATAAGGTGATCGGTGCTCAGGTAAAAGTCATCCCTTTTAAGCTGGGTGCCAATAAGGATTACGGGTCCTGGAACTTCCATATCCCTGTGACCGGCGAGTAGCCCGGCCTTCCGCTGGTTCGCTAAATATAAACGGTTATAATTCAACGGGAGGAGGATGCCAATAAACAGGAGCCCTACCAGGAAAGTATTACGTACTTCCTCAAAGTAATAACCCCAGGTCCAGTTGAAGGGGTTGTCATAAATGAGGTCACGGATAAGGAATTGGCCCGTCCCGGCAAGCAAAAGGAAGCCTCCAAGTCCCAGGATCTCCTTTCCCACTGTCCAGTTGGCCCTTTGATCAGGCAATGCCAGCATTAGCAGGTAAAAACACAGAAAGGCCAGGCTTGCCACCGTTGCGTGCACTACCGTAATCAGGAAATACGACATTTTATGTTCCGGTTCATATACATGGAATGGCTCGAATAGGAGGTTAAAGACCATAGCCATAGCGAACAACAATCCGATCAATGTAATGAAGGTCTTCCCTTCATAATAAAAATGATAGGGTTGAACCAGAAAATTCCGGAATTTAATTAGAGGCGTCATGGTGATAATTCGGAGGAAAATTAGGTTTTTTTCATGTATTGAGCGCCCTTCACCCCGTTAAACAAATATCCCGGCATCGTGACTTACAGGTCAGGCCACCGGATATCCTAATTGATAAGGAGCACTTCATCGCCAGAAACGAGGCTTACATGGCAGCAATCGGCGCGGACCACATAGGGAGCTGTAACCACAATATTCCCATCAATAAAGCCTTTGAAAATAATGCTCCTGTTTTCGTTGGGATGCTCCTCAAGATAACTGTCGTTATAAATGGGATAACGTCCAATATCACGGAAAATTTCCAGTTCCTCAGCCGAATAGCCGCCGCCAATGGTTTCAGCGGTATTCTTATCAGTAACCTCAAAGGAGCTGAGGGGTACTTTTACCCCATCGTCGTCTCTTACCTCGATACTTATTGTCACAAATTGTTCTGTACAGGCTGCCGCGGCACAATTAATTTTTTGCCTAAGGGAGTCATCTTCCGAACACCCGCCCGGGAAGAAAGCCAATAATGATATAAAAAGGTATTTCCACATTTTGTGATTCGTTTCAATTTCGATTATTTAAAAGATAGGATATAGGCATTTTGGTTGCCTCATGACAGCGGACCTACGCGGGAAACCAATTGTTACAAGAAATTAGCCGTAAGTTATTTCCGGAATTTCTCCAGAGCCTTGAGAACCTGCGGCGATAAGGCAAGTTTTCCTGAAAGGGCGGCACGTTCGGATAATAAGGAATCCCAGTGTTGCGAGTCTTCCCACAGTACCTCTTTTATAGCTTTCAGGGCTTGCGGGGAGTATGAAGCCAACTTTTGTACAAAGATTTCAAGCTCCTTATCCAGGTCTGTAAGTTTTTCGAATACCCTGGTATAAAGTCCATTTTCTTTTGCCCAGTAGGCGTTTTTCCACTCCTCCGGTGAGAGTGCGAGTTCGGCTAAACCTGATTTGCCGGCTTTTCGTTCTACCGCGGCTGCGATAACCAATGGCCCAATCCCGATACTGAGTTCTGACAGCCTTATTGAGGCGGCCTCTGTGGCGAATACATAATCACATGCCGCAAGAAGGCCTACACCCCCGCCAACTGCTTTGCCCTGAATCCGGCCAATTATCGGTTTCGAACAAATGCGCATAGCATTGATGACACGGGCAAATCCGCTAAAGAAAGCTTTTCCCTCCTCCGCATTGGTAATGGCCAGGAGTTCATCAAGGGAAGCGCCTGCACAAAAAGCACCTTCACCTTCAGACCGCAACACGATAATATGGGCATCTTGCTTTACGGAAAGCGCTTTGAGCTCTGTTTCCAGGCGGGTGAGTAACTCTGTAACAAAGGAATTTCCTGCCGGGTGTCCAAATTCAACAGTTGCCACCCCATTTTGAATGCTGGTATATAAACTGCCATTAAGCCTGTTGGTTCCCATGTTATGCCTTTATAACCAAAATTACGCCTTTTGCAGTTGCGGATGAAATTTACGGCGGAACTTCCGGACCAGGGCCCCCGCCCGTATTAACATCCATAGTGTAAAGGCGATCCAGATGCCATACAGGCCAAGGTCGAGGTATTTACCAAGATAAAGAACGGGGACAAAGCACAGGAAAGTGGCAGTTAGCAGTACATTCCGAAGGTATTGCATTTCCCCCAGACCCTTGAAGATCCCATCAAATACAAATGCTATGCTGTTAATGGGAAGGCCGAGGATCACTATAAAAAAAATGGCGTAGAAAGCCTCCAGAACAAGGGGTTCCTGAGAGAAAAGATGGCCCAGAGGCTCATAGAACAACAGGCCCAACCCCGTTAGCAAGAGGCTTACCACGCTTCCATAGAGGACAATCCTGCCGGCTAGTAACCAAAGCCCGTCATAATCCCTTGCGCCAAGGAGTCGTCCGCCCATAATATTGCCAGCCGCGGCATAGCCATCTATAAAGAAGGCCGCGAAAAGCCATAAATTAATCGCAATGGTATGGGCTCCAATATAATGGTCGCCCAGGGCCGTAGCCTCCCTTACCGCCAATACCAGGGCCACGTTAAGGGCCAGGGCGCGCACAAAGAGGTTCAGGCTCATCAGCACAAGCCTGCCAAGCTGAGGATGCAGTGGAAAATGGGGAATAAGGGAGATATCCGTTCGGCATACAAGGAAAATAAATGCCATCAGCGCCATAACACTTTGGGCGATTAGGCTTGCCCAGGCAGCGCCTTCCAGATACATTGCCGGCAACAGATCAGGGATTCCGTACACCAGCATCAAATCCAGGACAATATTTAAAAGTGCGCCAGACATGGCAATGAGCATGGGGAGGAAAGTGTTTTGCAGCCCCTGGAATATACCCATCACAGCAAATGTGAAAAGGGTTAAAGGTAATCCCCAGACCCTGATTTCATAATAGGAGATGCAATATTCAAGGATTTTACCGGAGGCATTCAGCAACAGGAATATTTCCTCAACTATAAAAACTGTCGATAACAGAATGATTAAGCTGAGGGTTATATTTAAAAAGATCGCCTGGGCTGGAAGGGTTTTTACATCTTCCAGCCGTCCGGCCCCAAGGTATTGCGAAACTATGGCCGAAATGGCCGAGCGGGTTTGGCCGAGTACCCAGATCAGCATAGACAGGAATGACCCGACTATTCCGACGGCAGCAAGGGATTCTATTCCGTTAACGGGGATATTGCCAACAATGGCTGTGTCTGTGATGGACAAAACCGGTTCGGCAATTCCCGCGATGGTTGCCGGGATAGCTAATTTATTAATAGCCTTGAAACTGATTGCCGTTTTCAAAGAAAATACGGATTAGAATACCAGCTCATAACAGGAGAACGGAAAAGTACTTTGTTTTGGAAAATAAATATCCCCCAGACGTTGATATCCCCTTTTTTCATAGAATTTCTGGTTGCGTATATTCCTGCTAAAAGTGTCGAGGCGTATGGAAGGAGCTCCTGCCATACGGGCGAAGTCCTCGGCAAAACCCATCAGCTGCTGCGCATAGCCCTTACCCTGCTGGTCGTGGCGCACCGCAAGACGATGTACATAAATGTTATGATTGTCGGGAGTAAGCCAGGCCACATTTCGATATTCCAGGTCCTGATAGGTAGAAGCCACAATACAGCCGATGATTTGCCCGGAATCCTCAAGGATAAACAATTCCTCCCTGACCAAATCACATTCAAAGATTTCACGACCCGGGTATAAATCGTTCCACTGATAGATTCCCTGAGCTGCCAAGTGCACTGCGCAAGCCCGCACCATGGACAGAATTTCAGGGATTTCCTGTAATTTTGCACGTCTTATCATTGCGGCAATTCAATTATGCTGTAAATTTAATGGATAAATAGTTAAACATATGAACAACATATTGGTCCCTATCGGCACTTCCTCTGATAGCCACGAAACACTGCAGTATGCCGTCCACTTCGCAAAGGAATTTGGCGCACAGGTTTATGTGATGGAAGTATTCAGCGTTACAGCGCTTACCGGAAACCTAACCAATGTTGAAGAGAAAGTTGCCAAAAGCAGCATAGAACACCTTAAGGAAGTTATAGAGAAGGTAGATGCCCGTGGGGTAGGGATCAAGATCGCCACCTATAATGGAGACCTTATTGACGGACTCAGGGAAATAGACATGGAGCTTGGCATCGATCTGGTCATCATTTCACCGAGGAGTAACGATATTAAGGAGGAACTCTACCTCGGAAATACCTCCGGCAGGATAATTAAGCGCACGGATATTCCTACCCTGATAGTTCCAAAAGGGACGGTTTTTAAACCCTTTACGAGTATCCTTACAGCCTTTGCCTCCGGTGTTCTGAAAAAGGGCAAGGTGCTGGAACCGCTGATAGCTATAAAGAATAAGTTCGGTTCTAAGGTAAACATGTTGCTCGTTAAAAATCCGGGGTATACTGATGAAGATTTGAAAATAGATCCGGCACTAATGGATATAAGTACGCAACTTACCATTACTGAACATGCCACTACCTATCTCGGGGTATTGGAACATTTTCAGTTAAAGCATCCCGATCTGCTATGTGTATTCCGCCGTAAGCGCGGGTTCTTTAAGAATTTATGGGAG
>CAYSVQ010000180.1:0-11789 GCA_964434565.1 uncultured Flavobacteriaceae bacterium
ACCAGCGAACAAACTCCCTTCCAGATCCGAGTAACCAACATAGGATATAGCGACTTTATTGCCAGTATTACATCCAATAACCAGATCATTAGTGTAAGCATGCAGGAATCCCAAACCCTGCTCGACGAAATAGTGATCTCTGCTTCCCGTACCCCGGAACGTATCTTTGAATCTCCGGTTTCGGTGGAACGCTTCGGGCTCAGGGAAATAAAATCCACAACCGCACCAACTTTTTACGAGGGCCTGCAGAACCTGAAGGGGGTAGATATTAATACCAACAGCCTTACCTTCCAGTCTGTGAACACCCGCGGTTTCGCTACTTTCGCAAACAATCGATTTCTGCAACTGGTTGACGGGATGGACAATTCGGCCCCCGGGCTGAACTTTGTGCTGGGAAACCTGGTAGGAATGTCTGAACTCGAGGTGCAGAGTGTGGAGATCCTTCCGGGAGCCTCTTCCGCCCTTTACGGGGCCGGTGCCTTCAATGGTATCCTTTTTATGACAAGCAAAAACCCGTTTGATTACCAGGGGGTAAGCGGTTATGGCAAAGTGGGGATTACCTCCCAGCAAGCCGCAGGAGACAATACTTATTACGATTTTGGTATGCGGGCTGCAAAGGCTTTCGGCGATATGTTCGCCATAAAGGCCAACATCAGTGTACTTAAAGGTGAAGACTGGCACGCCAACCGGACAGACGATCTGAACAACCCCGGGGCAGACCGTACGAACCCTGCCTATGACGGGCTTAATGTTTATGGTGATGAGGTAGGAACGCTGTTGAATTTCGACCAGGCCGCTGGCCTGCCTTCGGGTACTGTTGGGTCGGCATTTGTTACCCGTACGGGCTATCAGGAACGCGAGCTGGTAGATTATGATGCCGAAAGTGTAAAAACCGACTATGCCCTCCATTACCGGCCATTCGGCGACGATCTGGAACTGTCGTACAACGGTCGTATAGGCCGCGGGAATACCATCTACCAGGGAGCCAACCGCTATGCAATACGTAATTTTACTATGCAGCAGCATAAACTGGAACTTAAAAACGACAATTTTTTCCTCCGCGGCTATATTACTTCAGAAAGTGCCGGAGACTCCTATGACTCCCGCTTTGCTGCTATCAACGTCAATCGGCGCTGGAAATCAGACGTTGACTGGTTTACCCAATACGCACAGACCTATATAGGTGCCCGTTTGGGCGTGGGCACTGGCATGCCGCTGGATGAAACCACCGCCCATGCGGCCGCGCGACAAGCAGCGGACACCGGCCGCCTTATCCCCGGAACCCCGGAATTCCAGGAAGAATTTGCAGCCGTTACCAGTGACGGTAGCCTTACGACCGGGGCTAAGTTTATAGACAAAACAAAATTCAGGCATGCAGATGCAAATTATAATTTCAGCCACCTTACCAGCAATTTTGCAGATATCCAGTTGGGTGGTTCATTCAGGGAATACGAACTGAATTCAAGCGGAACAATTTTTACGGATATAGACGGCCCTATAATTTATAACGAGTTCGGTGCCTATATGCAGGTGCAAAAGAAACTAATGCAAGAGCGCCTTAAGTTTACCGGGTCTGTACGTTATGACAAAAACGAATTCTTTGACGGTTTCATTTCGCCCCGCGTTTCGCTATTGTATGTTTTTGGCTCTCTGCAGAACCAGAATGTACGGGTGTCTGTGCAGCAAGGATTCAGGAACCCTACCACTCAGGACCTTTTTATTGGACTGAACGCCGGCCGTGCCGTACTGGTAGGATCTGCACCGGATAACCTCGACCGTGATGTACGGCAATACGATCTCAGCACTGGCGGGCAGGGTATAACAGGGCAGCAGCGCGCAACAGTGGTAGGCCGTGCGGCCTATGAGAACGCCTTCTCCCTCGCTTCGGTAAATGCAGGGAACCCGGCGGCGATTAATACCCCCTTGGTTAAACCCGAGGAAATCACCGCATATGAAGCAGGCTACCGCGCCCAGTTTGGCAGCATAGCCATCGACCTGAGCGGTTATTACAACCGATACCAGAATTTTATCTCCAACACCACGGTGGTGGTGCCTTTTTACGGACAAGCCGGAGATGGGGCCCTTTCGCTTCTCGCCCTGCAAAACGGCGATTTCTTCCCTTACCAAACCTATACGAATTCCGCGGCCGATATAGAGTCCTGGGGGGCCGTGATAGGTGTGGATGCCAAAATTTTGGGAAATTTCGACCTTGGAGTTAGCTACACTTATGCCGACCTTGAATTCGACCAGACGGCTTTCCCCGATTTCCGGACCAATTTCAACTCACCCAACCACAAGGTAAAAGCTTCGTTCGGGAATACGGCACTTTTTGAGAATTTCGGATTTAATGTCAATTACCGCTGGACCGACAGTTACTTGTGGCAGGCCACTTTCGCAGACGGCTTTATAGATGCCTACAGTGTGGTTGATGCACAGATTAATTACGAGGTACCAAGCATAAAAACCGTATTCAAAGCAGGTGGGTCAAACATCCTGGGCGACGAATATTTCTCTGCGGTAGGCACCGGGGCCGTCGGTTCCATATACTACCTGGCAGTGAGTATAAACCCCTGATATGAGACAGCAAATAAAAAGAGAGGCAGCCGTTCGCGGCTGCTTTTTTTATTGGAAAAAAAGCGGGGAAAGCCTTTATGAAATCCATATGAATATCCTATCTTTGCAGCCTGAAAAACAAAAGCCCACGGCCTATGAGACGGGGGCATCACAAATAGCAAAAATACTTCTTAATAATACTTGAACAATGGCAAAAGTTACAGGTAAGGTAGCACAGATCATTGGCCCGGTGATCGACGTGGAGTTTGAATCAGGGGCCGAGCTCCCAAAAATTTACGACTCCCTGGAGATCAAAAGGGAAGACGGTTCCCTTCTGGTTCTGGAAGTGCAGTCGCATGTAGGTGAAAACACCGTGCGTTCCATTTCCATGGACTCAACTGATGGCCTTAGCAGGGGCGTGAATGTGATAGCTACCGGCGATGCGATCCAGATGCCCGTTGGAGACGATATTTATGGCCGTCTTTTTAATGTGATCGGCGATCCTATTGATGGTCTCGGCAGCCTCCCCAAAACAGGTAAGAACGGCCTGCCCATTCACAGGGAAGCACCAAAATTTGAAGACCTTACAACCAGTACTGAAGTCTTGTTCACTGGGATCAAGGTGATCGACCTTATTGAACCTTATGCAAAAGGTGGGAAAATCGGCCTTTTCGGGGGGGCGGGGGTTGGCAAGACCGTTTTGATCCAGGAACTGATCAACAATATCGCCAAAGGCCATGGCGGGCTTTCCGTATTTGCCGGGGTGGGCGAGCGTACCCGTGAGGGGAACGACCTGCTGCGTGAGATGCTGGAATCCGGAATTATCAAGTATGGGGAGGAATTCTCCAAATCCATGGAGAAAGGAGGCTGGGACCTGAGCAAGGTAGACAAGAAGGCGATGAAAGAATCCAAGGCCACCTTTGTGTTCGGGCAAATGAATGAACCTCCGGGTGCCCGTGCCCGGGTTGCCTTGTCTGGCCTTACCATTGCGGAATACTTCCGGGACGGGGCAGGTGAAGGGCAGGGAAAAGACGTACTTTTCTTTGTAGATAACATTTTCCGTTTCACCCAGGCGGGTTCTGAGGTATCGGCCCTGTTGGGACGGATGCCTTCAGCGGTGGGCTATCAGCCAACCCTGGCCACAGAGATGGGGGCCATGCAAGAACGAATCACTTCCACAAAGAGAGGTTCTATTACCTCCGTTCAGGCGGTATATGTTCCTGCGGATGACTTAACAGACCCAGCACCGGCAACCACCTTTGCCCACCTGGATGCTACCACCGTGCTAAGCCGTAAGATCGCGGAACTCGGAATCTATCCCGCGGTAGACCCGCTTGATTCCACTTCCAGGATTCTTACCGCTGAGATTTTAGGGAAAGAACATTACAACTGCGCCCAGCGTGTAAAAGAGCTGTTGCAGCGATATAAGGAATTACAGGACATTATCGCCATCCTCGGCATGGAAGAGTTGTCTGAAGAAGATAAAATGGCCGTTGGCCGCGCGAGGAGGGTACAGCGATTTCTGTCGCAACCTTTCCATGTAGCTGAGCAGTTTACCGGAACCCCAGGTGTATTGGTTGATATCAAGGATACCATCAAAGGATTTAACATGATCATGGAGGGAGAACTGGACCACCTTCCTGAAGCCGCGTTCAACCTGAAAGGGACAATTGAAGAAGCTATCGAAGCCGGCGAGAAGATGCTTGCAGAAGTTTGATGCAATAATCAATAAACAATGATCAATAAACAATAAGTAAAAGCAATTGGAACAGGCCTTTGTTAATTGCTAATTGTAAAACTGTAAAAAATGTATCTAGAAATAGTGAGCCCCGAAGCCACACTCTACAAAGGGGAAGTAAGCTCGGTAACCGTTCCTGGTGTCAACGGGGAATTTCAGATGCTGGAAAACCATGCGCCTATAGTTTCGCTCTTGCAGGAGGGAAATGTAAAGATCAGGGGTGGGAATGGCATAAGCGAGGATTATGAGGAGTATTTCCAAAAGGGAGCCGATGGCTCGCTGCTGCTTCATATCCGCAGCGGCACCGTTGAATTGAACGACAATAAAATAATAGTGCTGGCCGATTAAAGGCAGTCACTTCATGAATTTAATTAAAAGCCGTACCCGGATTAGGGTACGGCTTTTTTGTTGTGCAGGCATTAAAATTGTAAAACTTTTCCTATATTAGAATGCCTTGAGCCATCAGGTACAGGCAGCCTGATTACTAACAACCAAATGGGTGTCGCGGCCGGATTCTTTTCCTTAACCCCGGAGGCTGCGCCTTCACGTTGCATATGAAGACCCACCTAATTCCGGTGTTTACAACCCTACTCTGCAGTGGTTTACTCGGCGGCTGTGCCATTACCTCCAATGTTAATTCGTATCATGTTTCCGGCGAACGCCTGGAGCTGACCCCGGTGAAATCCCAGGACCAGGGGTTGATGGGTATAGGGCCTCTGGCTGTGGCCCTGGCACCTTCGGTGATTAATTTTACCACTGCCAAACTGGAAGAAATATACACCCGGGAAAGCGAAAAATATGTGGCCGGCTACAGCGCCACCCGGGTAGGCGACGATTTCTATAAGAGCGACACCAGCCTGGAATTGAGTTCTGAAGCCATGGAGCTAAAGCGTTATGCGACGGGCAAGGTAGGAGGCAGGGAAGTAACAGCTTCGGTCCTCAGACTTCGCTGGGTGCCAAACAGAGAGCATTCCCTTTTTGCCCTTCTGCCCGAAAAGATCATAGTACACAAGGCCAAGGCGAAAATGCGCACGGGCGACGAGTACCTCGATCTGAGGATCTCGGTGACCCTGGACGGCTACTGGCAGGTAAAAAACGGGGAGATTAAGAGCAAGACACTGGGAGAAGCCACAATGCTCCTGACGAACCTCCGCCTGGGAGAGCCGTATACCCTAACCGGCGACGGCGAAGAGCGCTGGCTCGAAGATAGCGAGGGCAATAAAAGCAACTATAACGTACAAAGCGGATGGCTTGCCCCGGTGCCGGTAAGCATAAGCGATCAGGGTAATAGGTTGGAACATGCCCGTGGAAACTATGCCCTTACAATTACCGTTACCGAAACCGATGACTACGGCGAACGGGTAGCCCGATTTGGCCGTGATTTGCACGACGCTCGGGGCGTGTTAATAGAATTACTGGAACAGCTGGAGTAGGTTTCGTTACCGGAATCTATAAAATGTATTGGATGGCATATTGAAAAATTAGTGAAATCGGAATGCACCTATAATCTCCCTTTTTAAAAACACATACAGGAAGTGCCACCCGCAAGAACGCGCCTCCTGGTTAAAAGCCAATGTTCCCTGCACGCTGTCATAAAAGGTTAGATGGTAAACATATTGCGCACGGATTCAGAAAACAGAGATTTTATTTCATTGGTCCGCCGGCTTGATGCCGAGCTGGCCGAGCGGGATGGGGCAGACCACGCGTTTTATGCCCAGTTCAATAAAATTGATATGCTCCGGCAAGTGGTTGTCGCCTTTATGGATCAGATCCCGGTAGGCTGCGGGGCTATTAAAGCTTTTGACAATTCAGCTATAGAAGTGAAACGTATGTACGTTGTGCCCGGCTTTCGCGGTAAAGGTGTGGCATCACACGTGCTTTCAGAGCTCGAAAAGTGGGCAGGGGAACTTGGATTTCAAAAATGCGTGCTTGAAACCGGCCTGCGCCAGCCTGAAGCCATCGCGCTGTATACCAAAAGTGGCTATAATATGATACCCAACTACGGGCAATATTCTGGAATGGAAAACAGCCGGTGCTTTGAGAAATTTCTGGTGAATGTATCCCGGGGGGCATAGACCAGATTCAGTCTAAAAGTGTAGCAATTCCAAAAAAAGCACCTCCTTACCTGGAATGCACGGATTAAAATAATAGAAAGCTGCCGAGTGGCGGGATAGGAGTTTTAGCTCCCCCCGGTTAAGTTATTTTTTTGTGCAATACCAACGGCTACCGGCTTAAGGCCATCCGGGCAAGTTCGCTGTCCATGCATTTCCTGTAATAAAAGGGGCCAGGCGGAATAGGGAACATTAGTTTCAGCTTTTGTGGGGGCTGCGCCCTCCCACCCCATATTAAAATTATAGCTGCAGACTGCAGGAAAACAGCATTTATCATCTGGTAGCTATTAAAAAATACAAGTGTTTGGATCATCTTCAGGACTAAGCCGGCTTTTTTATCAACCTTGGATGTTCGGCTCAATGATTTTACATGTAAACAATTCCTCTAAAAAAATGATGGCCCTCTAAAGGGCCACCGCAATTACTATAAACATATCCGACTTTTCAACCTCCCCGCTTATTTCAGGTCAAACCGGTCCAGGTTCATCACCTTGGTCCATGCCGTTACAAAGTCCTTTACGAACTTCTCCCCGGAGTCTTCGCAGCCATAGGCCTCTGCGAGGGCGCGGAGTTCGGAGTTCGAACCAAAAATGAGGTCAGCACGGGTACCGGTCCATTTCAGATCTCCCGTTGTGCGATCACGGCCCTCAAAGAGGGTTTCGTCCTCGGAGGTTGCCTTCCAGGCCGTGCCAAGGTCGAGCAGGTTAACAAAGAAGTCGTTGGTAAGTGCCTCCGGGCGTTTTGTAAATACTCCGTGCCGGGAACCGTCGAAGTTGGTATTCAGCACACGCATCCCCCCGAGGAGCACCGTCATTTCGGGTGGGGTAAGGGTTAATAGTTGTGCCTTGTCAACAAGCATTTCTTCAGCTGATGCCGAGTATTTTTTCCTGAGGTTGATATAGTTCCTGAATCCATCTGCCGTTGGTTCCAGCGCTTCGAATGCTTCGGCATCGGTCTGCTCCTGAGATGCATCGGCACGTCCGGGCGCAAAGGGAACTCTTATCTCATGGCCGGCATTCCTGCCTGCCTGTTCAATAGCAGCGCAGCCGCCCAACACGATCAGATCTGCAAGCGATACCCTTTTCCCGCCGGCATGGGCGCCGTTGAAATCTTCCTGTATGCCCGCGAGCAGATCAAGCACCTTGGCGAGTTGGACAGGATTATTAACTTCCCAGTATCTTTGCGGCGCAAGGCGTATACGAGCTCCGTTTGCCCCCCCGCGTTTGTCGGAGCCACGGAAAGTTGAGGCGGATGCCCAGGCGGTGGCTGCCAACTGTGAAACAGACAATCCTGAAGCCAGGATTTTATCCTTCAGGTTAGTGATGTCCTGATCATCTATTAACTGGTAGTTGACATTGGGGATAGGGTCTTGCCAAATCAGTTCTTCCGATGGGACTTCCGGCCCAAGATAACGTGCAAGCGGACCCATATCCCGGTGTGTAAGTTTAAACCAGGCACGGGCGAAAGCATCTGCGAATTCATCGGGATTCTCATGGAAATGCCTTGAAATAGGTTCGTACACTGGATCCATACGCAAGGCAAGATCCGTGGTAAGCATAAAAGGAGCGTGGTTCCTGGAGGAATCATGTGCATCCGGGACCGTACCTGCCCCCGCACCGTCTTTGGGTTTCCATTGAAAAGCTCCTGCCGGACTTTTGGTCAGTTCCCATTCGAAACCAAAAAGGTTCTCGAAAAATAAATTACTCCATTTGGTGGGCATTTGCGTCCAAGCCCCTTCGAGGCCACTGGTTATAGTGTTGCCCGCATTACCGCTGCCAAAGGAGTTCCTCCAGCCGAGGCCCTGTTCAGCAATTCCCGCACCCGCGGGTTCCATACCTACGTATTCGCCGGGATCGGCCGCACCATGCGTTTTGCCAAAAGTGTGCCCCCCGGCAATAAGGGCAACAGTTTCGTAGTCATTCATTGCCATCCTTCCAAAGGTCTCACGGATATCACGGGCAGCTGCAACCGGATCGGGGTTCCCGTTTGGGCCTTCAGGGTTAACGTAAATTAGCCCCATTTGTACGGCGGCCAGGGGATTCTCAAGTTCCCTGTCGCCCGTATAGCGCTTGTCGCCCAACCACTCGCCTTCAGAGCCCCAATAAATATCCTCTTCAGGTTGCCAGACATCCTCGCGACCACCCGCAAAACCAAAGGTCTTAAAGCCCATGGATTCCAGAGCGCAGTTTCCGGCGAGGATCATGAGGTCTGCCCATGAAATCTTCCTGCCATATTTTTGCTTGACCGGCCAGAGTAACAAGCGTGCCTTATCAAGGTTCGCATTGTCGGGCCAGCTGTTGAGTGGTGCGAAGCGCTGCGAGCCGGATCCAGCTCCTCCACGACCGTCGGCAATTCTGTAGGTGCCTGCACTGTGCCATGCCATTCGGATTAGAAATGGTCCGTAGTGACCGTAATCTGCCGGCCACCAGTCCTGCGAATTAGTCATAAGCTCATACAGGTCTTGTTTCACGGCTTTCAGGTCGAGTTTTTTAAATTCCTCTGCATAATTAAAATCCTCACCCATTGGATCGGATATGGATGCATGCTGGCGGAGGATACTTAAATTTAAATGATTAGGCCACCAGTCCCGGTTAGATGTACCAGAACCGGCTGTGTAGTTTAATGCACCATTTAAAAAAGGGCATTTACCTGACTCGTTAACATCCAGGACATTACTGTCATGGGAGGTCTCCGTTTGATTGTTATTTTTCATATTATGAGAGATTTAGCACTGTTGGAATTCAATAATACGATAATATTTACTTATATATTTTAATTCTTCATAGGTTTATCTTATAGCACTTAGGTAAAACTTATGATGTTTCCCCGATGGGAAATCCCCTTGAATTTAAAACAAAACAGGCGCATGTTAATGCCACGGTTTATCTTGAATTACTCGTTTTTGAGGATCTGAAGAGGAACATTTTAGCCAGCATTTTATTACCGACGGGCAACCACATGTTCGCTGCAACGGGAACTATTTTACATCGCGATCTTAAGTCTGCAAACAAAAAGAGAAAATATTATTTTT
Organism: uncultured Flavobacteriaceae bacterium; assembly: GCA_964434565.1. Classification (GTDB taxonomy): domain Bacteria; phylum Bacteroidota; class Bacteroidia; order Flavobacteriales; family Flavobacteriaceae; genus Zeaxanthinibacter. The sequence goes on from CAYSVQ010000180.1 coordinate 9,434, forward strand.
GTCTTCTATGCCCGGGATACCAAAAGCCCTTTTGTGCATGCGCTGTGTATGGTAAAGCAAGGTTTTTTATTGGCAGTTGTATTTATATGGGGACATCTTGAATTCAGATCATTTGCACAGGATACGCTCATTATTGAAAATGTGAGCGTAATACCTATGACGGCGGAGGGAATGCTGCGCAACCAAAATGTTGTCCTGGCCAATGGAAATATTTTAATGGTTGCCTCCGTCGATATATCCCTTCCGTTTAACGTAAAATATACCATAGACGGTACCGGTAAATACCTGATCCCCGGCTTGTCTGAAATGCATTACCATTTTCGAAGTAACGATATAGAAAGTGATTTTAAGCTGCTGATAGCCAATGGAATTACCACTGTGCGGAATATGGCGGAATTTGAAGGGCAGGATCATCTTGATATAAGGAGAAGAATACGTTCAGGAACCCTGCCGGGCCCAAATTACTTTACCACGGGCCCCTATCTTACTGCCAGTGATTTTCCAACAAAGGGTGCAGCCGTGGAGCTCGTGAAGATGCATAGTGAAAAGGGATACGATTTTTTAAAGATTGCAGGAAACCTTCCCAAAGACATTTACCTCGAATTGCTGGAGCAGGCCAGGATCTTTTCAGTTCCCGTTGTGGGGCATGCCCAGCGGCATCTGCCTCCTGAGTTCTCCATGAGGATGAAGTCAATCGAACATATAGAAGAATTCCTTTACCTGCCCGGTGAAAAAGAGGGCACTACCTTATTCATCGATAGCCCTAAGCCGGAAAACCTTGTCTTCCAGTTGCGGTCTGCCGGGATCTACGTGGGCACTACCCTTGCGGTCTTCGATTTTATTAACGACTGTTTGGACGATGAAGCATTCCGGGCGTTACAAAAACACGACCACGTAAAGTACCTGGCCCGAAAGGAAAGGGAAAATTTCCTTACCGAAAGGAATGACTACCGGAAACTCATGAACCGCGAATTCGACGGAGTAAAAGCCCCGGTGTTGTTTGGACAATATTTTTCATGGATGAAATCTTTTGCCCGCCACCTATCCGATAATGGGGTTAACCTGCTTAGCGGTAGCGATACTTATGGCATGGTAATCGTTGGCTTTTCGCTCCACAATGAATTTGAACTTTTACAGGAAACCGGGATAAGTCCCTACGACATCCTGCGGGCAAGTACCGTGAACCCAGCCAGGTATTTGCAGACATATGCCTCGGAAGGAACGATTGCGGAAGGAAAGCATGCAAACCTGGTGTTACTTAACAATAATCCGCTGGACGACATCACCAATACCAGGACTATAGAAGGGGTTTTTCTGAATGGAGAATGGTTTGACAGAGTTCGGCTCGATAAAATGCTGCAGGAAGTGGAAAATGCTTATAAATAGTAATGGCTAAATGATCAAAATGTATTTACAACAGCCTTCTTATTGTATTTGTTTATGTATTGCAGCGGAGAAATTCCTGTAATCTTCCTGAATACCTCGCGGAAGGCCTTTACATCCGAATAACCAACATCATACATCACTTCATTGATGGTTTTACGACTGGTTTCAAACGCCCTTTTGGCCGATTCAATTTTTACCCGTTGCGAATATTCAAGCGGGGTATTTCCGGTGGCTTTTACAAACCTTCTGTCGAAAGTCCGCCTGCCGACTGAGAACATGGAAGATAAATGTCCCACCGATATCCTCTCATGAGGTTTACTTTCTATATATGCCTGTGCTTTTTTCACCATTTCATCCCCATGCAGTTTCTGACCTTTGAATATTGTGTATACAGACTGCCTGCTCCGGTCTATTTCAATCTGAAAAACCTTGGAACAATAAATTGCAGTTTGCCGGTCATAATATTTCTCCACAAGATAAATCATCAGGTTCAGGAAAGAATAAGCGCCCCCATTAGTGTAAATTCCATTTTCATCGGTAATCAGGTTATCAGTTTGTAAATCAACCTCAGGAAACATATTTCTGAAATTTTCTGCAACTGCCCAATGGGTGGAACAACTTTTTCCATCCAGCAAACCTGCTGAAGCGAGCATAAATGCCCCGGTGCAAATACTGGCAATTTCAGCACCTTTATTATACTGCTTCTTAATCCAGTCTATAAGTGGTTTGTTTCCTGACACTGTACTTTCATAATTGTGGTTTAAAGAAGGAATGATAATGAGATTGGTTTTTGAAATGGCTGAAATACGGGTATGAGGCTTCACGGTAAACAAACCGTCATAAAAATCCACCTGCTCTGAGATACCCGCTAATTGAATGCTAAACAATTCATTGCGGCCGTATTCCTTCCAGCGGGAATTGGCCCTCGTAAATAACTTGTATGCACCCACAATGCTGCTTAGGTTGTTCT
>CAYSVQ010000181.1:0-7896 GCA_964434565.1 uncultured Flavobacteriaceae bacterium
AGGCCGCATAAGGGAACCGACTACGCTGCACCACTTGGCACCCCGATTATGGCAACTGCAGACGGCACTGTGGAGGAATCCACACGAAGGGGGGGCAATGGCAAATATGTAAAAATCCGTCATAACAGCACCTACAGTACACAATACCTGCATATGAAGGCCCAGAACGTAAAGCGCGGACAGTTTGTTCGTCAGGGCGATGTTATCGGGTGGATCGGGATGACGGGGAATACAGGAGGGCCGCACGTGTGCTACCGCTTCTGGAAAAATGGCAGGCAGATTGATCCGCTGCGGGAGGAACTACCGGCGGCAGAACCGCTGGCTGAAACCCTCAGGCCGGATTATTTCGCCTTTATCAGCCCGTTAAGGGCCCAGCTTGATTGTATTCAATTTCAGGAATATCCGCAAGAGGAGTTGATAACACTTAATGAAGAGCATGCCATTACCAATAACGAACCCGACATCTACTAAAGCCTGGAAGGCACTTGAGGAACACTACAGGGAAACAGGAAACATCCACCTGAAAGAACTTTTTAAGGAAGATACCAGGCGGGCAGAGCAATTCAGCCTTCGCTGGGAGGGCTTCCTCGTTGATTATTCCAAAAACCGGATTACAGCCCGCACCCGGGAGTTATTGCTGCAGCTTGCCGGCGAAATGGGGCTTGAAGCAGCTATCGATAATTATTTCACCGGGGAACCCATCAACCAGACCGAAGGCAGGGCGGTACTTCACACGGCCCTCAGGGCCGGTAAGTCAGACACAGTCATGGTTGATGGGGTAAACGTAATCCCAGAGGTATTTGAAGTAAAGGAGAGGATTCGGGCCTTTTCAGAGGCGATCATTCAGGGACACAAACGCGGTTATACCGGGAAGGCTTTTACGGATGTAGTGAATATTGGGATTGGGGGTTCAGACCTTGGTCCGGCCATGGTCACGGAAGCCCTTAAATTTTACGCCAACCACCTGAAGATGCATTTCGTGAGCAATGTAGACGGCGACCATGTTCAGGAGGTGATTAAAGTACTGAACCCGGAAACCACCCTCTTTGTGGTGGTATCCAAAACCTTTACCACTCAGGAGACCCTCAGCAATGCCACCACTATTAAAAAATGGTTTCTGCAGCATGCCAGGCAGAAAGATATAGCCCTCCACTTCGCCGCTGTTTCTACTAATACCGAGAAAATTACCGAGTTCGGCATTGATGAAGCTCAGGTTTTTCCGATGTGGGATTGGGTTGGAGGTCGGTTCTCGCTCTGGAGCGCCGTAGGACTGTCTATAGCCCTGGCGGTAGGTTATGATCATTTTGATGAGCTGCTAAAAGGTGCGCATGCAATGGACAACCATTTCAGAAATACCACTTTTCAAAGTAATATTCCCGTTATCCTAGGGTTGCTCAGCGTATGGTATAACAATTTCCATGGGGCCGAAACAGAGGCCATTATCCCTTACAGCCAGTACCTGCATCGCTTTTCAGCATACCTGCAACAGGGAATAATGGAAAGTAACGGCAAAAGCATAGACCGCAATGGGAACCGTGTAGATTACCAGACGGGAACCATTATATGGGGCGAACCGGGCACCAATTCCCAGCATGCCTTCTTCCAGTTGATCCATCAGGGAACCAAACTGATCCCTGCAGATTTCATCGGATTCAGGAAATCTCTTCACGGAGATGAAGACCACCATATGAAGCTGATGGCTAACTTTTTCGCCCAGACTGAAGCCCTGATGAACGGTAAATCTGCCGAAGAAGTGGCCGTGGAACTCCGACAGGGCGGACTTACCGTACAAGCAATGGAAACCCTGTTGCCCTTCAAGGTCTTCGACGGGAACAAACCAACAACTACCATACTAATCGACAGCCTGAGCCCTGAAAGCCTTGGGTCGCTCATTGCCCTCTACGAGCATAAAATCTTTGTACAGGGGGTATTATGGAATATATTCAGCTATGACCAATGGGGCGTAGAGTTGGGGAAACAGCTGGCCAATACCATCCTTAAAGACCTTCAGGGTTCCGAAATCTCCAAACACGACGGGTCGACCTTACAGTTATTGCAATATTTTAAGAAATAATCTTCTACATTGAAATTTCTGCAATAAGCCGTCTTAAATCCGGCTATTTCTTGCTTTTCCTATTGCTAATTTTATGTTAATTTGTGTGTGTTAAATTAACACTGGGATAATGCCCGATTGTTAAAAATGAAACATTTTTGCATAGTAAAAACACCTAACACTAAAACACACGAATATGAAAAAGATTTACTTTGCGGTTGCTGCCTTTTTTTTGATGGCATTCGCTTTCGCACAAGGAACCATCACCGGTACGGTAATAGACGCGGAGTTAGGGCAGCCGCTTCCTGGGGCAAATATTGTAGTTCAGGGAACCAGTAACGGAGTTACCACAGATTTTGATGGAAATTTTTCTATCGAGGTGTCGCAAAATTCAGGTACCCTGGTTATTTCCTATATTGGCTTTCTAGCGCAGAATGTGCCCTATTCCGAAACCGGTGATATGGGAACCATTCCCTTACTTCAGGACGCACAGGAGTTGGAGGGTGTTGTCGTTACGGGTATTTTGGATATAGCAAAAGACAGGGAAACCCCCGTAGCGGTTTCCACAATACGAGCAACGGAAATTCAGCAAAAATTAGGGTCTCAGGAATTTCCTGAAATATTGAAAACCACACCATCTATCTATGCTACCAAAACGGGAGGAGGTTTTGGTGATGGCAGGATCAATGTCCGTGGCTTTGATTCGAGGAATACGGCTATTATGATTAATGGCATCCCGGTTAACGATATGGAAAACGGTGTTGTTTACTGGAGCAACTGGGCCGGTTTAAGTGATGTAACCACAGCCATGCAGGTGCAAAGGGGCCTGGGATCCTCTAAATTGGCGATCTCCTCGGTGGGCGGTACTATCAATGTGATTACAAAATCTACCGAGAAGGAAGAGGGAGGTACCATTTCCCTTGGTGGGGGTAATGATGGTTATTTGAAGACAAACGTTGCATATAATACGGGAAAATCGCCCGGCGGATTCGCCGCATCAATATTATTGGGAAGAACTTCAGGAGATGGTTATGTAGCCGGAACCAAATTTGAAGGGTATAATTATTTTATTGGCCTGGGTTATGACATTAATGCAAAAAACAGCTTGCAGTTCATACTTACAGGAGCCCCACAGGTACACAACCAGCGTACTTCTAGCTTTTTTAATGTCGCTACCCTCGCTAACCACTTAGAGCACGGGACACAATACAATTATAATAACGGCCTGCTTGACGGGGAGGAATTCTTATGGACCCGGAATTTTTACCACAAACCCCTGGCTTCGCTGAACTGGGAATTCAAGGTAAACGATAAATCAAGCTTATCAACTTCAGTATATGCATCATTCGGACGAGGTGGTGGAACCGGTGATATCGGATCTGGACCAGGTTTCGGATTTGCCAGTGACAGCAGATACCGAATTCCTTCTACGGGATTGGTTGATTACGATCTGATCTCGCGTTACAATAGCGGAGAACAAGTAACTTTCTATGATGGGAATCAATACCAGATAAGTCCGAACGGCAGCGGCCAGTTCATTATTACCAGTTTCGGGGACGGGATCATAAGACGGGCTTCCATGAACTCACATAACTGGTTTGGTGGGATTGCCAATTTTCACACGGATATCGATGAGAACTGGAGCTGGGATATTGGTGTCGACCTGAGATCGTACAAAGGGATCCACTACAGAAGGGTGGATAATCTGCTGGGGGCCGATGGCTATTTTGATGACGATGATATTAATAACCCCAGCCATACCATCACCGAAGCAGGAGTTACTGATTCAGATTTCGGCTCTATTGTCAATGTTTTCAAAAGCATAGACAAAGAAGAAAAAATTGATTACTACAACGACGGTTTAGTACGTTGGTTAGGTGGGTTTGGTCAGATAGAGTATACGGATGATGTAATCTCTGCCTTCCTCCAGGGGGGAATTTCACAGCAAGGATTCAAACGAATCGACTATTTTACGTATCTGGATTCGGATCCTCAACAGGAAACCGACTGGGAAAATATCCTTGGGGGTAACATTAAAGGAGGTGTGAATTATAATATTAATGAGACTAACAATGTCTTCGTCAATACGGGATATTATTCAAAACAGCCATTGTTTGATGCCGTATATCTCAATTTTGTAAATGAACTAAATCCGGATCTGAGAAATGAAAAAATTCTTGGAATCGAAGCTGGTTATGGTTTGAACCTCGGTGATTTTAGGGCAAAATTCAATCTCTACAGAACTTCATGGAAGGACCGCTTTATAAGTATTGGGATCGAAACCCCGACAGGTGACGAAGGAAATGCGAACATCACCGGGGTAGAACAGGTACACCAGGGCGTTGAATTTGAGGCCGATTACAGGGCTTCCAATGTCCTTAGTTTCCGGGCAATGCTCTCCTTGGGCGACTGGGAATACGCCGGTAACCCAACAGGTCAGGCTCTCGATGATGACAGGAATGTGATCGACCCCAACGTTATCCTTTACCTGGATGAAGTGAAAGTAGGAGACGCCGCCCAGTTCACCTCCAACCTGGAAATGATCGTCAGGCCTGTTGAAAACCTGAGATTAAATGCGAATTTATATACAGCTTCGCGATTGTTCGCTTTCCTTTCCGCCGAGGATTTTGATTCCCAGGACAATCAGGGCTCATTACGATTGCCAAGTTATAGCCTGGTAGACTTTGGAGCCTACTATAATTTTAAAATAGGAAGTAATGACACCATCAGTATTGCGGCGAATGTCAACAATCTCTTCGATAAGGAGTATATAGCCGAATCCCTTACCAATTATTTCCCGGGAGAGCAGGGATCAACTGATACGTATATGGGGATCAATACAGCAAACAAAGTGTTTTTTGGCTTTGGAAGAACCTGGAATGTAAGCATGCGATACAGTTTCTAGGAAGTTATAAATCATTTGAAACCCCGCCCGCCCTTCAGGATATTGAAACGCGGCGGGGTTTTTTTATGGCCAAAAATAAGGTATATTTAACAGCTCAACCAAGAAAACATATCCATGGAAATACTACAAACCGTACACTCCTACCTGGCTTATATAGTGCTGGCCGTATTGATCATCGCGGTGGCTAATGCCATCCTGGGTTATTCCGGCAATAAACTGTTCACCCTTGAGAAGGATTTCAGGATCAGCCTTTTCGCCCTGATTTTTTCACACCTTCAATTGTTACTTGGTCTTATCCTGTTTTTTATTAGCCCCAATGGACTCGACGCCCTCCTTAACCAGGGAATGGGAGGCCTCAATTCCGCTGCACGCCTGCTTGCTGTAGAACACCCTTTTATCAATATCCTGGCAATAATCCTGATCACAATAGGCTGGTCCAGGCATAAGAAACAGATGGAGGCCCGCAAAAAATTCAGGACTATAGCTATTTTCTACGGGCTCGGGCTGCTACTTGTACTGAGCAGGATCCCCTGGGCACAATGGTTCGCATAATTATATTCACTAAACTGTAACTAAATGAAAAAACACCTTAGAATTATTCCGGTTCTGCTACTGGTATGTGCCGGCCTCAGTGCACAGGAGATCTCCCTTTTTAACGGGAAGGACCTGTCAGGATGGACAATTTATGGCACTGAAAAATGGTACGTGGAAGACGGGGTCCTGGTTTCGGAAAGCGGGCCCGATGCCGGCTACGGATATCTGGGCACCAACGAGCACTACAAGGACTTTGAACTTACCGTTGAATTCCAGCAGGAAGCCAATGGCAATAGCGGGGTCTTTATCCGCTCTACGGTAGATGGCACCAAAGTTAATGGCTGGCAGGTTGAAGTAGCCCCTCCTGGTCATCATACCGGCGGGGTTTATGAATCCTATGGCCGGGGCTGGCTTATCCAGCCTCCTGCAGAGAAAGACGAAGCGCTGAAATTCGGGGAATGGAATACCATGAAGATCCGTGTTGTAGGCGATCAGCTTACTTCCTGGCTGAATGGGGTGGAAATGGTTTCCATCAACGATGAGAAGATAGGCGCCGGGGAAGGTTCTATCGCTTTGCAGATACATGACGGGGGCGGCATTAAGGTTAAATGGAGGAATCTGTCTTTGGTACTCCCGCAATAATGGTCAGGGGACTTCCCGTATAAGGAAAACATAGACGGGAAAGTGATCGCTATACCCACCCATGTAGCGTCCTCCTGCATAACTTCGGTATGGGTATCCCCGGTAACGCCCCCTGTTGGTACGAAGGAAAGGCGGGTTATAAATCCTGGCTTTCCAGAAGCCGTATTGCCCTTTTTGGTGGAAGACCAGGGCAGCACTTAGCAGGATTTGGTCGAAAAGGCTCCAGCGATCCCGGTACGCCAGGCTACCTCCCCCTTTTTTATAAAGGGCCTCCATAGGGTTAAAAAGTTCTCCTGTTGCCAAAAGGGACGAGTCTCCTTTGGCCTTCAGAACTTTTTTCATGCTTGGATCTGTTGGGTTGTCGTTCAGGTCGCCCATCAGGATGATTTTAGGGTCAGGGGATTCTCTTGCCAGCGAATCCAATATCCTTAGATTTAGCCCGGCCGCAGCCCTGCGGTAAGGCGCGCTTCTTGCCTCCCCGCCGCTCCGGGAAGGCCAGTGGTTTATAAGGAGGTACAATTGCACCCCGTCGAGTAGCCCGTCTACCACAAGGACATCTCTGGTATAATCACGCTCCCCTTCTTCATTTTGCAACAGCAGGCGGTGACTCTTAAAGACTATCGGGGCAAAAACTGCCTTCCTGTACAGCAAGGCAACGTCTATCCCCCTTTCGTCCGGGGAATCAAAATGCAGTATCCCGTAATCTCCGGATTTTAATAGGTTATGCTGAACCAGATCTGCCAGGACCCTCCAGTTTTCAACCTCGCAAACTCCGATCAATTCCGGAGGCGACGGATTTATTTCCCGTCCAATCCCCGACAGTACCCTGGCGATTTTTTCAATTTTATCCCTATAACGTGCATCAGTCCATCGGTCTTTTCCTTCAGGGGTTCGGTCGTCATCAAATATCAGGCTGTCGTTTACCGTATCGAAGAGATTTTCCAGGTTGTAGAAGGCAACGGTGCGTACCTGGTAATTTACCGATTCCTGCGCAACACAACTCTGCAACAGGAGAAGCGTTAGCAATGGCGATAGAAATTCATGGGGGAATGTTTTTCTCATTAGCCCGAATCTAGTCCCTGCTGCTGCAAGGAGGATGCAGTGGGCCTTCATAAATTCGGCATGGTAATCAAAGTATCATGCGAAAGCAATTTTTTATTCTGGGTTTCCTACTGGCAGCCGGGCTGTATTCGCAGGAAGGGGCCCTGACCGGCAAAGTAGCCGATATCCGCAGTGGCGAACCTCTTCCGGGATGCAGGGTGGAGCTTGAAGGCACGGGCTACTACACAAATACCGGCACTGATGGCAGTTTCGAATTCCAACTATTGTCAGGTGGCTCATATATTTTGCTGCTCATGATGCCCGAATATAACCAGAAACGCCTTCCGGTAACCGTGGAAGGTGGGCAGCTTGATCTTGGACAGTTATTGTTGGAACTGGATTTTCCCTCCGATACCTCTGATGCACTGATAAGTCTGACGGAAGCGGAATTGGGGGATGATGCAATCGACGCCCCTATGTATGGCCTGTTGAACAGCGGGATGGATGTCTTTCTGCGCCGGGCTGCCTTTGATTTCAGCCAGGCGTTTTACAGAATCCGTGGCTATGACTCCCGCAATACCACAATTCTGCTTAATGGCTTTCCCATGAACAGCCTCTACGACGGCAGACCACAATGGAACCACTGGGGAGGTCTTAATGATATTGGCAGGAACCAGGAACTTACTTACGGCCTCCGGGCATCTGATTATTGTTTCGGAGG
>CAYSVQ010000182.1:0-6106 GCA_964434565.1 uncultured Flavobacteriaceae bacterium
CCGTGGGGCTTTCCCGCCAGTTGCACGGACTCACCATGCATTCCGAACGGCCGGGCCACAGGATGTACGAACAATATCATCCTCTCGGAGTAGTTGGCATTATCTCGGCGTTCAACTTCCCGGTTGCCGTGTGGGCATGGAATACTGCCCTTGCCTGGGTGTGCGGAGACGTAACTATTTGGAAACCATCTGAAAAAACCCCTTTGTGCGGGATCGCCTGTCAAAGGATAGCAGCCGAAGTATTTAAGGCAAACGCTTTGCCGGAAGGAATTTCATGCCTGATAAACGGCGATTACAAAGTGGGTGAATTTATGACTCATGATAAAAGGGTTCCCCTTGTTTCGGCAACAGGATCAATTCGCATGGGCAAGATCGTGGCCCAGGCTGTTGCCGGCCGGCTTGGGAAATCCCTGCTGGAACTGGGAGGGAATAATGCCATAATTATAACGCCAAACGCAGATATAAAAATGACGGTTATCGGGGCTGTATTCGGCGCTGTTGGTACTGCCGGGCAAAGGTGTACTTCAACCCGTCGCCTAATAATTCATGAGGATATATACGATACTGTTAAAAATGCGCTTGTTGAAGCATATGGCCAGTTGCGGATAGGCAATCCCCTGGACCAATCCAACCACGTGGGGCCGCTTATCGATAAGCAGGCAGTAGCTATGTACGAAAAGGCCCTTGAAAAAGTGGTACAGGAAGGCGGTACCCTACTCGTTAAAGGTGGGGTGTTAGAAGGAGCAGGTTATGAGAGTGGATGTTATGTGAAGCCCGCTATCGCAGAAGCAAAGCCGGATTTTGGCATCGTTCAGGAAGAGACCTTTGCCCCTATCTTATACTTGCTAAGGTATAGCGGGACTGTAGAAAATGCGATCGCAGTACAGAACGGGGTTGTCCAGGGACTTTCTTCCGCTATCATGACCGATAACCTCCGGGAAGCGGAAACCTTTCTTTCCGTTGCCGGTAGCGACTGCGGGATTGCCAATGTGAATATAGGGACCTCCGGGGCCGAGATCGGTGGCGCCTTCGGCGGCGAAAAGGAAACCGGAGGGGGAAGAGAATCAGGTTCTGATGCCTGGAAAATCTACATGCGCAGGCAAACCAATACCATCAATTATACCACAGAACTCCCCCTGGCGCAGGGCATTAAGTTCGAGTTGTAAAAACCGCTCCCCCTTCTGCTTTCCAGCACGAGGGGGGAGCGGCATATCTAAACTAACTAACTCAAATTCCGTTGACCGGCATGTAAACGGGGGGGCAAGATATTACTGCCCCTTATTCCTTCCAACCGGGCTATTCGCTGTTTCCCCTGCATCCCAACTTCCGCTCAGCAGAGTCTGCAACCCAAGCAAAATTATCATACAAAAAAAGTGTACAATCGTTCGTATCCGCTTTTTCATTGCAACTGAGTTCTCGGGTTCTACATATCTAAAAATAATGAATCCCTAAAGATTTTCATACGCCTTTTATATCCATTGCAGGGATTTCTGTATGCCTGTCATTGAATCCTGTATAGAATGAAAAATCCTGTTAAAAAAAACCCGCTACCGGCGGACAACTAACGGTAACGGGATTTTAAAAACAAACCAAACTAAATTATAGAAATTAGGGATAAACCTGGATGCATTCCCTTGTTCCAATGCCGATCCTGGTCGGGAGGAACCGGAATGCCAGGTTTTCCATATCGCTAATATCCTCCATATCCCTGGAAATACCCAACTGAATTTTATCAGTGGGTTCAAAAAGTGTATAAGCGGTACGTTTTCGGGCACGGCTTGTACAAAGTATTTCCTTGTTACTTGGTGTCCCTTGCCTCTCCCGGGAAGTACTTTCCCCTAATCCTGAGGCCGTATTGCGATTTTTTTAATACATTGTATAGAGCAAACACCAAAATACGGCGAGCCATGCCGCGAACAAAAACCAGGCTGTATATAATCCGATCTGGCACAAGGTTATATTATAATATTATTAAGTCTTCAACGCGAAACTTTTCCGGAATTAGATTGGAGATTTTCCGGGCTGTGAACAACCTTTGCAAAGGTAATTCCCCTGTTAGCTTCAGCCGTTGTGGCCTTAGCTTACAAACCAAAACTAAAATCAACAATTATGGAACCTGAGACAATGAATGCATGGAACTGGATCATCCCATTGCTTGCCGGGATAATAGGAGCCATCCTGGGCTACCTGATTGGAAAAGGCCAAAACCCGGCACCAGGGGTATTGGCAGAGCTCGAAGAACTAAAAGACAAGTTTTCCCGGCTCCAAATGGAATTGACTGCGGCTTTGGAAAAACCGGCAGCCGGCAAATCACCCTTAATCCAACCGGCTATCCCCTTTGATCCCAGGGCAGCCCGTGCCGCATTTGGGAAAAGGATTCAGGAAGACGACCTGAAACTGGTTGAGGGAATAGGAATTAAGATAGAAGGGCTTTTTCATAATTTTGATATAAAAACATGGCTGGCGCTCTCGGAAACGTCGGTAGCCAAATGCCAGGAAGTTTTGGATTCAGGAGGTGACCGATACAAAGTACACGATCCATCATCCTGGCCGATGCAGGCCCGGATGGCATATGAAGGTAAGTGGAAAGCCCTTGCAAAATGGCAGGAAGCACACAAACACGGCAAACTTTAATGGGGGTTAAAGCATTCCGTTGGCCGTAACCCATTTGAAGCGGTAGTGGTCTTTGGGAAACGACATTCGTTCGGCGATGCGTTCGAGACGCGCTGGAAGTTTAACAAGGTATTCCCGCGCTTTTTCAGCTTCATCCGACAAGCCGCGGATACCTTCTAATGTCCAGTAATCATTGAGCTTCCTTAGGATTTCAATATAGTCATGGGCAGTGTAGACCCCGAGGCGTTGGGCGCTGTTCGAAAAATTTTCGAAAGCCTTGCCAATAGATCCTCCGGATTCCCTCAGAAAATGCGCCGGCATTACTATCTTCCTTTTCATCATGTCCGAAAATGCCAGGATCATCCCATTGGGGTCCTGAGAAAGGATGACTTTTACAAATTCCCTGTAGGCAAGGTGGTGCCGCATTTCATCCCCGGCAATTATAGTGCACATTTTGCTGAGAAGGACATTGCCCTTTTTCTTAGCCATCTGCCCGACTCTTTTATGGGAGATGTTGGTAGCCAATTCCTGAAAGCTGGTATATACAAAATTTTTATAGGGATCCTGGTCCGTGCCGATATCAAAGCCGTCGTTCAGCAGGTGCTGGGTGGAAATCTCCACTTCGCGCATGTTCACCCGCCCGGACAGGTATAAATACTTATTGAGTACATCCCCGTGGCGGTTTTCTTCCGCGGTCCAGGCCCGCACCCATCTAGACCATGCGTTGGGTTCTTCCCCGTGCTGGCTGATACCCTCCACATCCATGAGCCAGGACTCATAGGTTGGCAGGGCTTCCTCGGTAATGGTATCTCCTACCATCGCCACCCAAAAGTCGTAACCCAGTTCTTTTGATTCCTCCCTTAGCTGTTCCACGGCATCCAGAAAACCATCACTACGTGAATCAGGGAGAAAGTCAGATGGTTGCCATATTTCGTCGATAGGGATCAGGAAAGAGTCCATATAGCCCTGAACCTTAGGCTCAATCGCCTTCATAACCTCCAATCTTACATTTTTTGTGGACATCACACTGTTTTTTTCAAAGTTCGCTAATATATAATGAAAATATCCTAAATTTTTAACAAAATTCAATTGCGGCCACTCTCTCCAGGATATAGGGTGAACACCGGCTCACTCTGCCAAACTTCCTTGGTATTTGCGTCTAATATGGACAAAGGGCCCTGGAAAGCCGCACCTGTATCCACATTCCACACATTGGCGGCTTGCACGGGCAGGGTTTCACCTATCCTTGTTACGGGGGTATGGCCAATATAAATTTCCATATAATTGCTAAGTCGCTGGGGGTAAATATCAGCGCTTTCAGGCAGGTGCGGGTTTAGCGACAAAGCCATTTCCCACAGGGTCCTGTCCCAGTAAAAGGTAGTCGAAAAATATTCGTGGGCCACGCCCTTCAGGTTGGTAAATCCTGCATGCAGGTAAAGGCGGTTTTTGTCATCCAGGTGGTAATCCTCCAGGGCGCGGTAGAAGTCGATATGCAGTTTCCGGAGACCCTTATCCACATCTTCGTATGACTGCATGGTTGCCTTTCCTCCATGCTGAAGCCACATGGGGTTGTCCTGTCCGTTTACCAACCAGTCGTGGCAGAGGGCATCGTGATTGCCACGCAACAGCACACAGTTGTGGGTAGCTTTTAATTCTATAAGAAAATTGACGGTTTCCACGGCTTCGCTCCATCCGTCAACATAATCCCCCAGGAATACAAGCTTATCCGTTTCTGTTACCGCGGCCTTTTCAAAGACCTGTTTCAGGGCACGTAAACCCCCGTGAATATCGCCAACAACCAATGTTCTCATCTGGCAAAATTCGCAATTAGGATCAGGAATACCATGACATATTCCAAAAATATATATAAATAAAGCGGATGTTTACACTTCTACCTTCTGCAGAAATCATTGAAAAAGGCCTTTACATTATTCTAATCAATTTTTTGGAGTAAGATGGGATTCTGGCTACATTGGTATTTCTTACTGAATCCGGAAATGAGAAAAGTCTTTTGTATAGGGGAGGCCCTAATAGATTTTGTTGCTGAAAAACAAGGCAGCGACCTTTCAAGGGCAAAGGAATTTACCAGGAAAGCCGGAGGCGCACCTGCCAATGTGGCTTGCGCGATTGCAAAGCTAGGCGGGAGGAGTAGTTTTATTGGCAGTGTGGGCGATGATCCCTTCGGAACCTACCTACTGGGGATTCTGTCTGATTGCGGGGTCGATATCAGCCTGGCACAACGCTCTGAAACCTTTACAACCCTGGCATTTGTATCCCTTGCCGCAGACGGTGAACGCGATTTCGTGTTCAGCCGGGGTGCAGATCGTGAGTTAGAGTACCAATCTAAAATAAAGGGACAATTTCCGGGGAATATGATACACCTGGGCGCTGCCACGGCACTGCTCGGCGGAAAACTGGAAAAGTCTTATATGCATTATTTCTTCGATGCCCTCAATGAGAATTCCTTTATATCGTTCGATCCCAATTTCCGCCAGGACCTCTGGAAAAACAAAGAGAAGAATTTTATAAAGAAGTGCCTCCCGTTTATATCTAAAGCCCACCTGTGTAAATTCAGCCTGGAGGAGGCCTTTTTGCTTTCAGGAAAGGATACCTTGCCCGAAGCCTGCGAAGCACTGCACCAGACAGGGGTTAGGATCATTACCATAACGTTGGGAGCAGAAGGCACATACCTGAGTACCCCGAATGGCCGGCATACCATTCCAAGCATGAAAGTACAAGCCGTTGATACCACGGGTGCCGGAGATGCCTTCATTGGGTGCCTGCTTTATCGTCTGGCAGCAGCAGACAATCTGGAAGCTATTTTCGAAAAGGACGACCTACTGATTGAAATGATTGGCATGGCAAATAAAGCCGGAGCAATTACCACAACCAATTACGGTGCAATAGAATCTTTGCCCGGCCTGGAACAACTTCAAAGCTTCGTATGAATCAGGCCGCATTACTAAGGATGCTGGGATCGGGCAGCCTTGCAATTCGCCCGTCTAAGGATATTTCACGTTTGTTCGAACTCAGGTTGGCTGCCAACCTGAGCCTGCTGCAACACCTGTTTTTTTCCCTTTATCCGGAAGCGACAAAGGCAGCGGAATTTAATAAACTTATTGACCTCCTTCCCGAACTATTTCATAGAAGGCCTCAGGAATTGAAGGAACAGGACAGGGAACGCCTTGCCGGAGGCAATTGGTACCAGTCCGAACAACTGACGGGCATGCAGCTCTATGTAGATAATTTCAGCAATGACCTGAAAGGCCTGCTCCAAAAACTGCCCTATTTTGAGAAACTGGGGATTAATTTCCTCCATCTTATGCCGCTGACAACACGGCCTTCCGGCGAAAACGACGGGGGGTATGCGGTAAACAGCTATACCGATTTAGACCCCAGGTTCGGGACGAAAGAAGACCTCCTGCACCTGACCCAAGCCATGCGTTCAAAGAACATGCATCTGATGCTCGACTTTGTGGTGAACCATACATCG
>CAYSVQ010000183.1:0-3873 GCA_964434565.1 uncultured Flavobacteriaceae bacterium
CCATACAGAAAAGCGGCAGGTTGAACGAGGACTCCCTTAAAATACTCCACGATTGCGGCATAGCCATTGATAACGGGAAGGATCAGCTAAAAGCTTCCGCGAGGAATTTTCCGCTCGAAGTGTTGTACCTGCGCAATGGCGACATCCCCCAGTATTTGCGCGACGGGGTTGTAGACACCGCAATCATAGGGGAAAACGTTTTGGTGGAAAAGGGTGCAGACATTAACGTGGCGGAAAAGCTGGGGTTTTCAAAATGCCGGGTTTCCCTGGCCATCCCGAAATCCCGAAAGTACAGTTCCATAAAAGATCTGGAAGGGAGGCGGATCGCTACTTCCTACCCGAACACAGTAAATGCGTTTCTGGGCGAAAAGGGGATACGTGCTGAGTTGCACATTATCACCGGCTCCGTTGAAATTGCCCCGAATATTGGCCTGGCAGATGCCATTTGCGATATTGTTTCCAGCGGGAGTACCCTTTTCAAGAATAATCTGAAGGAGGTTGAACAAATTCTGAACAGCGAAGCCGTTCTGGCAGTTTCACCCCTTATTAAACAACCCCAAAAGGAAATTCTGGAACAATTGCGTTTCAGGCTGCGATCGGTCCTGCAGGCAAGGCAGTCTAAATACGTGCTGATGAATGCCCCTAACAACAAGCTGGAGGCTATTATTAAAATCCTGCCCGGGATGCGAAGCCCTACCGTATTGCCACTGGCGGAGGAAGGGTGGAGTTCGGTGCATACAGTGATAAACAAGGAAACATTTTGGGAGGTGATCGATGAACTTAAAAAGGCAGGCGCCGAAGGGATCCTGGTTTGCCCTATAGAAAAAATGGTCTTATGAACAAGGTTATGAACCCGCCCAGGGAAGACTGGGATACTTTGTTGGCGCGGCCGGGACAGTCATTTGCTGAAGTTGAGCTAATAGTTCGTGATGTCTTCAGGCAGGTAAGTGAGGAAGGCGATGCCGCGATCGGTAGGTTTACCCGACAGTTCGACGGCGTAGACCTCTCAGAATGGGAATTGCCCCGGGAACAGTTCGAGGCGGCAGGTGAAAATATCAGCACAGAATTAAAGCAGGCAATCATGCTGGCAAAAAACAATATCGAAACGTTTCACCGGGCACAGCGCAGTGCCGTAGTAAGGGTGGAGACCTCGGTGGGAGTCGAGTGCTGGCAGGAGAAAAAACCAATAGATAAAGTAGGGTTATATATCCCGGGAGGGAGTGCCCCGCTCTTTTCCACCGTGCTGATGCTGGCCATTCCGGCCGTTCTTGCAGGATGCCGTGAAATTATACTTTGCAGTCCGCCAGACCGGGAGGGCAAGCTCCACCCGGCTATAATCCATACGGCGAAGTTATGCGGGATCGACCGTATTTACAGAATAGGCGGGATACAGGCAATTGCTGCGATGACCTTCGGCACCCAAAGCGTTCCACGGGTTTACAAGATATTCGGGCCTGGCAACCAATACGTCACAGTTGCCAAACAGCTTGCCACCAACTTCGGGGTGGCCATAGATATGCCGGCAGGCCCCAGTGAATTGCTGGTTGCTGCCGATGATTCTGCAGATCCCTCCTTTGTGGCGGCCGACCTATTGAGCCAGGCCGAGCACGGGCCAGACAGCCAGGTATTGCTGGTAACCACCTCCAGCAAGCTCATGGAAGCCGTGGAAGCGGAAGTAAGCCTGCAAATAGAAGCCCTTCCCCGAAAGGAAATCGCGGCCAGGGCAATAGCCAACAGTAAACTCATCCTTGTTAGCGATGATGAGACGGCCGTTGACCTTATAAATGCCTATGCCCCCGAACATTACATCATCTGCTGCAGGGAAGAGGCATATTACCTTCAGCATATCCGGAATGCCGGCTCGGTGTTTATTGGTAATTATACCCCGGAAAGCGCCGGAGACTATGCCTCGGGCACCAACCATACCCTGCCGACCAATGGCTATGCCAGGCAGTATAGCGGGGTAAGCCTGGACAGTTTTATGAAAAGTATCACGTTTCAAAAAATATCCGCTACCGGCATCAGAAACCTGGGCCCTGCCATAAAGGCAATGGCCGAAGCCGAAGGCCTGAGCGCACATAGAAACGCGGTTAGCCTGCGGCTTGAAAAACTTAAATCCACCTCCTGAACCGCGTGCCGGACAGGCTCATACCAGTAGCATGCAAAAGATAATCGACATTAACAGGCTTGCAAGGGAAAACGTGAGGCAATTGAAGCCTTATTCTTCTGCCCGCGACGAATATGTGTCGGACGGTGCACAGATGATATTCCTCGACGCCAATGAGAATCCGTTTAACACCGGCCTGAACCGTTACCCGGACCCCCAGCAAAGGAACCTTAAAGAACTGCTGGCGGCAGGGAAGGGGGTGCAGCGTTCTCAAATCCTTCTGGGAAACGGGAGTGATGAGGTCCTGGACCTGCTCTACAGGGCCTTTTGCGAACCCGCGACAGACAATGTAATAACCCTTCCACCTACATATGGGATGTACAAAGTGCTGGCCGATGTTAATGCCGTGGAAAACCGGGAGGTGCTGTTATTGGGCAACTTTGAACCGGATGTTCAGGGGATATTGGGCAAGGCAGACGGGAACAGCAAACTATTGTTCCTCTGTTCGCCCAACAATCCCACAGCCAATAGTTTTTCACGGGAATCTGTGCTTACCCTTTTAAGGAATTTCCCGGGCCTGGTTGTCATAGACGAGGCCTATATAGATTTCAGCAGGGAAGAAAGCTGGTTGCAGCTATTGCCGGAATGGCCTAACCTGATCATTACCCAGACCCTTTCCAAGGCATATGGCCTGGCAGGAATAAGACTTGGTATCTGCTACGCTTCCCCTGGCATAATTGCCATTTTAAACAGGATAAAGCCTCCCTATAATGTGAATGAACTTACACAAAGAAAGGCATTTGAAGGAGTGAGCGATACGGTGGGGGTACAGCAGGCTGTGCAACGTATCCTCAGGGAGCGGGAGGTATTGCAAAGGGAACTTGCAGCCGTCTCCTGCGTGAAGGAAGTATTTCCCTCAGACGCGAACTTTATCCTTGCAAGGATGGACGATGCCGGCAGGCGATACAATGAATTGCTGGAGAAGGGCCTGGTGGTGAGGAACCGTTCGGGCCAGCCCCTTTGCCGGGATACCCTGAGGTTTACCGTGGGAACACCGGAAGAAAATAAAGTATTGATTCACGCACTAAAATCACTGTGATGGAAAAATCAGAAAAAAAGAAACTCCTGTTTATAGACAGGGATGGTACCCTGATCCTGGAACCACCCGATGAACAGATCGATTCCTTTGAAAAACTGGCGTTTTACCCCGGGGTATTTTCATGGCTAGGCAGAATTGCCAGGGAACTCGATTTCGTCCTCGTTATGGTAACAAACCAGGATGGCCTGGGAACCGGCTCCTTTCCCGAACCTACATTCTGGCCTGTACAGGATTTTATCATCAGGGCTTTTGAAAATGAAGGCGTGTATTTTGAAGAAGTGTGTATCGACAGGACATTTCCTGCCGACAAAGCTCCCACGAGAAAGCCTGGTACGGCACTGCTGACGGGATATATGCAAGGCGGTTTCGACCTGCCGGGTTCCTATGTAATCGGCGACAGGCTTACCGATGTGGAACTTGCGGCCAACCTAGGGGCCAGGGCGATCTTTATTAATAACAATACCAACCTTGGCACCTCCGAAATAACAGCGCCCCCGAAAGCCCTTGAAAAGGTTACGGCTTTTGAAGGCACAGGCTGGAAGGAGATATACGAATTCCTTAAACTGGAATCCAGGCATGCGGAAGTAAAGAGGAAAACAAATGAAACGGACATTTTCGTAAGCCTGAATCTGGATGGAACCGGGAAAAGCGACATTAAAACGGGATT
>CAYSVQ010000184.1:0-23431 GCA_964434565.1 uncultured Flavobacteriaceae bacterium
TTTACTTCAACCCATTTTATCTGACATTTGTGACCATGAAAACCGCATATATAGTAAAAGCATACCGAACCGCAGTTGGCAAGGCGCCCAGAGGCTTATTCCGGTTTAAACGACCCGATGAGCTGGCAGCAGAGACCATTGAATACATGATGCAACAATTGCCGGAATTCGACAAAAAAAGAATTGATGATGTAATTGTCGGCAATGCCATGCCGGAGGCCGAACAGGGTCTGAATGTGGCCCGGCTAATCTCGCTTATGGGACTTGATATAGATGACGTTCCGGGTGTAACCGTTAACCGTTATTGTGCGTCCGGACTGGAAACCATCGCTATAGCTACGGCCAAAATACAATCTGGTATGGCCGAATGTATCATTGCGGGGGGTGCTGAAAGCATGAGTTATATCCCCATGGGTGGGTATAAGCCCACCCCCGGTTACGGCCTTGCCAAAGAAGGGCATGAGGATTATTACTGGGGTATGGGCCTCACAGCGGAGGCCGTGGCAAAGGAATACAAAGTGTCGCGCAGTGACCAGGATGATTTTGCTTACCATTCACATATGAAGGCATTAAAGGCCCAGGAGGAAAACCGTTTCCAGGGGCAGATCGTTCCTATTGAAGTGGAACATACCTTTGTAAACGCAAAGGGTAATAAGGAGACCAGGGCATATACGGTTGATAAGGATGAGGGCCCCCGTGCAGACACTTCTCCGGAACTGCTGGCAAAACTCAAGCCCGTCTTTGCGGCAGGTGGAAGCGTAACCGCAGGTAATTCTTCGCAGATGAGCGATGGAGCTGCATTCGTTCTGGTGATGAGCGAGGAGATGGTAAAGGAATTGAACCTCGATCCCATAGCCCGCCTGGTTAATTATGCGGCGGCTGGTGTACCTCCCAGGATCATGGGAATCGGACCGGTTAAAGCCATTCCGAAAGCCCTTCGCCTCGCAGGATTAAAACAGGACGCCATTGAACTCATCGAACTCAATGAAGCTTTCGCCTCCCAGTCGCTGGCTGTGGTGCGCGAACTTGGCCTAAACAAGGATATTGTAAACGTAAACGGTGGGGCAATAGCACTTGGCCACCCACTGGGTTGCACCGGCGCCAAATTGTCGGTACAATTATTCGATGAGATGCGAAAGCGTAAACTGACAGGCAGGTATGGGATGGTAACCATGTGTGTGGGTACCGGGCAGGGAGCTGCGGGCATTTATGAATTTTTAAATTAATAGTTATGAGTACGGAAACCATAAAAAATGAACTTTTAAGAGGTGGGCAGTTCGTGGTTAAGGAAACGCCTTGTGAGGCGGTTTTCACCCCTGAGGATCTGACCGAGGAACAACGCATGATGCGCGACAGCACAAAAGAATTCGTAGACAGGGAACTTTGGGCGCATTGGGAACGGTTCGAGCAAAAAGATTACGCTTTTACCCAGGAATGTATGAAAAAAGCGGGTGAAATGGGTTTCTTAAGTATAGCTGTCCCTGAAGCCTACGGGGGAATGGGGATGGGGTTTGTTTCGACCATGCTGGTATGCGACTATATTTCGGGGGCAACCGGTTCTTACAGCACCGCTTTCGGAGCGCATACGGGTATCGGGACCATGCCTATCACCCTATACGGCACAGAGGAACAGAAACAGAAATATGTGCCAAAGCTGGCAAGCGGGGAATGGTTCGGGGCCTATTGCCTCACCGAGCCCGGTGCAGGTTCGGATGCCAACTCGGGAAAGACCAGGGCCGTGCTCTCAAAAGATGGGAAACACTACAGCATTTCAGGGCAGAAAATGTGGATCTCTAATGCCGGGTTCTGCCAAATGTTCATCGTTTTCGCGCGCATTGAGGACGATAAGTACATCACGGGTTTTATTGTTGAAAACAACCCGGAGAACGGCATTACCATGGGAGAAGAAGAAAAGAAACTTGGAATCCACTCCTCCTCTACCAGGCAGGTATTTTTTAATGATACAAAAGTGCCTGTTGAAAATATGCTTTCTGAACGTGGAAACGGTTTTAAAATCGCTATGAATGCGCTCAATATAGGACGTATTAAATTGGCAGCGGCCTGTCTGGAAGCCCAGCGTCGGGTTATCACCGAAGCCACCAAATATGCCCTTGACAGGGTACAGTTTAATACCCCGATCATGAATTTCGGCGCAATCAAGGTGAAAATTGCCCGGATGGCAACGAATGCCTATGTGGGCGAATCGGCCTGTTACCGTGCTGCCAAAAATATTGAGGATCGGATCGCGATCCGTGAAGAAGAAGGTAATTCGGCGCCGGAAGCCGAACTGAAGGGCGTGGAAGAATATGCAATAGAATGTTCTCTGCTGAAAGTAGCGGTTTCCGAAGACCTGCAGGATACCACTGATGAAGGGATTCAGATATTCGGCGGGATGGGCTTCAGCGCAGATACCCCAATGGAATCGGCCTGGCGGGATGCCCGTATTGCGCGCATATATGAGGGAACCAATGAAATAAACCGTATGCTGGCTGTAGGCATGCTGATCAAAAAAGCCATGAAAGGTCATGTAGACCTGTTGGGGCCTGCTACGGCGGTAGGCGAAGAACTTATGGGAATCCCTTCCTTCGATACCCCCGATATTTCACAGTTGTTTTCTCAGGAAAAAGACCTGATCGCAAGATTGAAAAAAGTTTTCCTTATGGTTACGGGAAGTGCGGTGAAGAAATTCGGGTCGGACCTGGAGGCCCACCAGCAACTGTTGCTGGCCGCCTCCGACATTCTTATTGAGGTATACATGGCGGAATCTGCTTTGCTGCGTTCGGAGAAAAACGCCAAACGATTCGGGGAAGTTGCCCAGGCCGCACAGATCGCCATGGCACAACTCTACCTTTATGAAGCCGTAGACCTTATTATAAAGAAAGCTAAGGAAGCCATAGTTTCCTTCGCGGAAGGCGATGAACAACGAATGTTGCTGATGGGGTTAAAACGGTTTACAAAATATGTGGAACAGCCCAATGTGGCTGCCTTGCGGGAGAAGATTGCCGACGCGGTTGCTGCTGAAAAGCGGTATTACTTTGATGATATTCGGTAAAAACTATCATTTAAATATGAATCCACCTGAAGGTAATCTCGTATGTTGTACGTGCATTGATCAGGGACTTAAGCGGAAATAGGTAAGAAACTTCCGGGTAGTGATATGCTCTGGAACCCGGCTGCTTTTTTCAGCAGTCCAACGGATTGACGCCAAGGGGAAACAGTGGCCATTAGCAGTAGTCGCAATAAAAGTACCCCTTTGAATATTGAACATTGAGCCTTGAACCCAGGCGCCTGCTTTTTTTCTGCAGTATAATCGCTTAAATTTATTTTAGGGGAGGGGGGCTTCCCCCCTGCCACTCGTTGTTATTTTTAAAGTTTTCATTAAGTGTAAGAAAAGGGCAACCTTATTCAGGCATGCTAAATGCTCAAACCTTGAACCTTGAACTTTGAACCCCTGTCCCTGCTTGTTTATTGCAGTCAAAACGAATAACTTGAAGTGGGGAGGGGTTAGCATTCCCCTTAACTATCCAAGTTTTAATTTTTCAAAAGGCAGTGATCACCTTATTCAACAATTAGATTTTTAGCCAAAAAGGCAACCTTATTCTGGCATGCTCACGCTTTGATCCTTGAACCTTGAACTTTGAACCAAGGAGTTATTTCTCAGGCTTATCCCCAAGGGATTGCAATACCTGATCTTCATTTGATTTTTTGGAGAAATTAATCGCACACTCAATAAGGGCAAGGTGCGAATAGGCCTGTGGGAAATTCCCTAGCAATTGTTTTGTATTAAAATCAATGTCTTCGCTGAATAATCCAAGGTGGTTACTGTAGCTAAGCAGCTTATCGAAAAGTTTTGTCGCCTTTTCCTCCTCCCCTATTTTAAACAGGCTGTTGATAAACCAGAAAGTACAGATTGTAAATGACGATGTAGGACGGCCAAAGTCATCCTCATTTTTATACCTGTACAGCAGGCCTTCATAACTGAGTTCCCTTTCTATGGCATATACGGTACTAATAAATTTAGGATCCCTTGCATGTATGAAGCCATAGGTTTCCATAAGCAAGACGGCAGCATCTAGGTGCCTGGATCCATAAGACTGAGTGAATGCGTTCACTTCATTGTTCCAGGCATTAGTAAGGATATCCTCTTTGATAGCTTTCTCCAGGATGGTCCATTTTCGTATTTTCCTTGACTTGCGAAAAATTCTCGCAACCTTTATTGCCCGGTCTACTGCAACCCAGCACAGTACTTTTGAAAAAGTAAAATGCCGCTCCTCGGTGCGCAGTTCCCATATCCCCTTGTCGGCTTCCTGCCAGTGCCGCTCCACTACCCAGACAATACCCTTGGTTATTGTCCATAATTCCTCTCCATTCTCGATATCTGTCTTGAACTTAACCAGCTGGGCATGGATGACATCCATTAAGATGCCGTAGATATCATTCTGCTTCTGTTTATAAGCGGCATTCCCTATACGCACTGGCCTGGAACCTTTATAGCCGCTAAGGTGGTCCAGTGTTCTTTCGGTAAGGTCTTTCTCCTTATTGATGCCGTACATGATCTGCAGCTTTTCACCCTTGTCTGGTATAAGGTCTATTATGAACTGCAGGTAACGGCGGGCGACATTCTTGTGGCCAAGTTCGGAAACGACCTTTACTACCATCGAAGCGTCCCTGATCCAGCAAAACCGGTAGTCCCAGTTCCGGATTTCCCCTATGGTCTCGGGCAGCGAAGTGGTGGCCGCCGCGAGGATAGCCCCCGAACGGTCATAGCTCAGTAATTTCAGTGTAACGGCAGATCTGCTTATATAACTGTTGTATTTGTCATACCTGGGGGTGAGGTTGCTCCAGTTCAGCCAATACACCTTGGTTCGCTCCTGTTCCAGGTACATATCATACAAAGCGGGCTTAAAGATCCTTTCGTTATA
This sequence comes from uncultured Flavobacteriaceae bacterium, assembly GCA_964434565.1. GTDB lineage: Bacteria > Bacteroidota > Bacteroidia > Flavobacteriales > Flavobacteriaceae > Zeaxanthinibacter. Next base: position 4,923 of record CAYSVQ010000184.1, read on the forward strand.
TGCCAGCAGAAAAAAACCGTCCCTGTCTAATACAATTTCTTCCCCTTGTACAACGGTTTTTTTATCGAAGGAGGTATACAGGAATACGGTGTCGAATTTTTCTCCATGTGTCAGGCTAACTACAAAATCCTCCTTGATAAAAGTTTCGGTTTTGCAGGCCGCGTATCCCAGTTTTGGGTCATATACTACCCTGAATCGTGGTTTACCCTTAATATGTCGCAAAAACCTTATGATTTGGGGTGGAGAATGGTATCCGCCATTGTTGTCTATATGATATCGGGGCATAAAGTCCCGCACTTCGAAACTGTGAGATCCTTTGGTGAATGATGTGATCAGAAGGGCCGTATGCTTTTTGTACCGTTGTTTTATAGTATACCCTTCATCTACCAGAATTTCAAAACTTCCTCCTTTTTCCGTATCCAGAAGTTTGGCAAACACCGAAGCGGAATTAAAATCCGGAAGGCAACACCAGTCGATGGAGGCTGTTTTTGATACTAACGCAGCACTCCTGCAATTTCCGATGATCCCATAATCCAAGTTATCCATATATTAAATCCCGATTTAACCTATATTAATTGTTTTTGCTTTTGTTTTTAACGAAATTTAAATAAAATTCAAACTTTCCTTGATAAAACACACGATATAATGGGTAAAACGATAATAATCTCGAACAGGCTGCCGGTGCAATTGCAGATAAGTAAAGGTGATATCGAGGCAATTCCCAGTGTGGGAGGGCTGGCTACAGGCATGAAGTCTGTTCATTCGGAAGGGGAAAGCCTTTGGATAGGATGGAGTGGGCTAACCGATGAAGAGATACCCGAAGAACTTGCGCCAAGGATCGATAAAGCTCTTGCCGAACATGGAGCTTCCAAGGTAAACCTTACCAACGCCGACATAGACGGCTTCTATTACGGTTTCAGCAACAGGACTATCTGGCCCTTATTCCATTATTTTCTGGAATACTCCGAATTTGAACTGGAATCATGGAAGACCTACCAGCAGGTAAATCAAAAATTTGCCAATGCCATCCTGGAACAATCCGGGGATGATGACATCATCTGGGTACACGACTACCAACTCATGCTTGTACCTCAGATGGTAAAAGCCGAAAGGCCGGAAAGTTCAATAGGATTCTTCCTGCATATCCCATTTCCTTCCTTCGAAATTTTCCGGACCCTGCCCTGGCGGGAGGAAATCCTACAAGGGATGCTGGGCTCGGACCTTATCGGATTCCATACATACGACTACGAAAGGCACTTCCTGAGTTCCGTGCGGCGATTGTTGGGTCTTGAGGTGAGTTTTAACGAGATCTATTCAGACGAGCGTGTAATCAAAGTTGATTCCTTCCCAATGGGTATTGATTACAAGAAATTCAGCAAAGCGGCAAAAGACAACAAAGAGCGGACAAAAAAACAACATTCAGAATTGCAGCAGAGGCTCAATACACATAAGGAATCTGCCCCGGACGCCAAATTTTTCCTGTCAATAGACAGGCTCGATTACACCAAAGGAATTGCTAAGCGCCTCAATGCATTTGAATATTTCCTCAACAAATACCCCCAATATAAGGAAAAGGTACGACTGATAATCCTGGCCGTCCCTTCGAGATCTAACGTACCTCAATACCAATTACTAAAGAGGGAGATCGATGAGCTTGTGGGGCGGATCAATGGGGAATTCTCAACAGTGAGCTGGACACCTATCTGGTATTTCTACCGTTCCATGCCCTTCGAAAATCTTATCGACCTCTACACCAGTTGCGATATTGCCTGGCTCACTCCCATACGCGACGGGATGAACCTGGTGGCAAAGGAATACATTGCAACAAGGACCGATAAAACAGGGGTACTTATCTTAAGTGAAATGGCTGGTTCCGCCTACGAAATGAATGAGGCCCTGCTTATAAACCCTAATAATTTCGAGCAAATCGCAGACGCCCTGTTTAAGGCAATAAATATGCCGGTGGAGGAACAAAAAAGCCGTAATGCTATCTTGCAAAAACGCCTGGAAAGGTATAATGTAGAGAAATGGGCGACCGACTTTATGAAGGCACTTACAGACCAGCGTGAAAAAGATCCTGCCTTCGTTACAAGAAGGTTGTCCGTAGACCATATGAATATTATCCTCAGGGATTACAGGAAAGCCAAAAAAAGACTGCTCTTTATTGATTATGACGGGACCCTGACAGGTTTTCATGAAGACCCGCAGAAGGCAGGCCCTGATAAGGGGTTGTACGAACTTCTCGACCGGTTTATGGAGCTCGAGAACACGGTTACCTTTATCATCAGCGGTCGCGACAAGGACACATTTAGCAAGTGGTTTCTCGCACGCGAGTACAACATGATAGTTGAGCACGGTGTATGGATTTCCAGGGGCGGAAAGGCCTTTAAAAAGCTCGAGAATGTAAAAAAAGACTGGATGGGGAAGATCCGTCCGGTGCTGGAGTCGTTCGTAGACAGGACTCCGGGCAGTTTCATTGAGGAGAAAAATTATTCCCTGGCATGGCATTACCGCAAAACAGATCCAGATTTCGGGCAGAAAAGAGCCTCGGAGCTCGACACGGTACTAAGGAGCCTGATTGCCAATGACGACCTTAGTATCCTTAATGGCAATAAGGTGATGGAAATAAAAAGCAGCAATGTGAATAAGGGCAGAGCCGCAATGCGTATTTTTGCTGAAGATGAGTACGATTTTGTCTTTGCGATTGGCGATGACTGGACCGATGAGTTTATGTTTCAGGAATTACCTGATGATGCAGTCACAGTGAAGGTAGGCAGGCAGAAAACCCAGGCCAAATATTATATCGATGGTATTAAAAATGTCAGGGAGCTCTTGTCGCGATTTATAGATTGACCGCCATGCGGGTTAAAACTATATTCGTGCAGTGGCCCTTCATTTGGAAACATGCTCCGTTTTTTAGTGCCTTATTACCATCTTAAAACATTGCTATTAGTAAAGGATTTCTATGAAGCATAAGTTACTTACCCTTGGTCTTTTCCTTTTATCCGGTCTTTCCTTCTCCCAGGCCGGGGCCCGTTTATACGATATTATAGATTCAGTATCTGCCACCCGTATCGAAGCTGATATTACCACGCTTGCCGGCTTCGGAACCCGGCACACGCTTAGCGATACCCTTTCGGAAACCAGGGGGATTGGGGCTGCCAGGCGCTGGATCAAACAGGAGTTTGAATCCATATCCGCCAACTGCAATGGCTGCCTGGAGGTATTTTATCAGAAAAACCTGGTCAAGGCAGGTGAAAACACACGTATTATCCGAGATGTATGGGTGGTGAATGTCGTTGCGATTCAAAAAGGAACAAAATTCCCAAACCGCTTTATTATAATGAGCGGCGATATTGATTCCCGGGTGAGCGACCCTAACAACTTCAGTTCCGATTCCCCCGGGGCCAATGATAATGCCAGCGGGATGGCCGGTACCATAGAAGCTTCAAGGGTTCTCTCGCGATACCAGTTTGAAGGCAGTATTATGTATGTAGGGCTTTCCGGGGAAGAACAGGGACTTTTCGGGGGCAAAGGCCTGGCAGAACATGCGAAAAAAGAAGGCTGGGAAATAACCGGAATCCTCAATAACGATATGATCGGCAATATTAAAGGGGTCGACGGAGTCGTGAACAACCGTGACTTCCGTATATTTTCTGAACCAGTGCCCCCTATGGAAACAGAGGAACAGCGCAATGCACGTCGTTTTTACGGCGGGGAGGTGGACGGTATCTCGAGACAACTCGCCCGCTATATCCACCAGACAACGGCCACTTATATGCCCGAAATGAATCCTATGCTTATTTACCGCCTCGACAGGTTTGGCCGCGGGGGCCACCACAGGCCATTCAACGATGCCGGATTTGCAGGGGTACGTATCATGGAGGCCCATGAAAATTATACGCAGCAACACCAGGATATCAGACTTGAAGACGGGATAGCCTTTGGCGATGTGCTGGAACACGTGAATTTCAGCTACGCCAAAAAACTTACCGCAGTGAACGCCATCAACCTTGCATCCCTTGCCTGGGCGCCTTCCGCGCCTTCTGAGGTACAAATAGGCGGGGTTGTTGAGGCGGCCGCCAAATTGCGCTGGAAAAAGTCAGAGGGCGCTAAAGGTTATAAGGTATACTGGCGCGAAACTACAAGTCCTACCTGGGATCATTCACGATACCTTGGCGATGTGGACTCTTTTGTTTTAGATGGATTTGTTATAGACAACTATTTCTTTGGGGTTTCTTCCGTAGGCGAAAACGGGTTCGAAAGCCCGGTTGCCTTCCCCACGGGGGTTTTCAGGGAATAAATGCCAAATACGATGAAATCATTAATTTCCGCTTTATTCATTGCAGCCATATTGTTCCTGCTGATGGCTTGCACCGGCAAAAACCCCGAAGGGATTGATGCCTATTACCTGCCCGACCTGAATGTACTATTCGATGATTATGACGGACTCGACAGTACAGCTGCCTATGCGGCCTTCGGAACCAAACTGGTTAGGGCGAACCGTGACCTGCAGGCCTCACAGCTTTTTATAGAAGCTGCTTCCATGTACCAACAGGCGGGGAATGCTGATTCCGTGGTATACTGCCTGCACAAGGCTATAGACCGTGGCATGGCTAATCCTAATATCCTTTCCCGGCTGGGATTGAAGCCCGGGGGACGACAGGGTCAGGAATGGAACCGCCTGTATCTGCGATTGGATTCCATACAGGCCGAATTAATGAATGTTGCCAATTTTAGTTTGGAAATAAGTGCAATGCAACAATTCTGGCCTTATTTTGAAAGGGCCAAACAAGACAGGTCGAATGCCAAAAAGATTTTTAAGGAGTTTATTTTAACAGGGCCCAGGGAGATCCGGGATTTTTATGTAGTTCGGTATAACAGTACTGAAGCCATGTATGGGCAGATGATCAACGCCGCCCCTGCCTACTACAGCAACCTGCAGCGGCAATTTGACCCGGAACGCCTGTTGGCACTCAAAGATATTACCACTGAAGGGATGTATAGGTTCAAGGAACTATACCCGCAGGCAGTCTTTCCGAAGGTATTTGTAGTGCCGGGTATCCTCAACTCCGGAGGAACCGCTACGGAGATGGGGCTTTTTGTAGGAGGCGATATGTACGGAAAATCAGAAGGAATGCCTACAGATGAATTAACAGACTGGCAAAAAGGCGCCATTATGGAGGTGTCGAGCCTGCCCGCAATCACCCTGCATGAACTGATGCATTTCCAGCAGAACTACGCAGATCCGGTAAATAACGACAATGTTTTGTTTAATTTAGTCCAGGAAGGAGTCTGCGACCTGCTGGTGGAAATATGTACCAGACAACCACTTAAAAACAGTAACCTGGAATACCTTGAAGACCCTTCTAACAGAGAAAAAATACTGGCGGACCTTAAAACGGAACTATTTGGTGAAGACCTGTCGGCCTGGTTATATAATGGAGAAAGTATTCAGGACAGGCCCCATGACCTGGGTTATACGCTGGGTTACCTTATAACCAAATCTTATTATGAAAATCAGGTAGATAAACAACAGGCCATTTACGAATTATTAAACAGTAAGGACCTTACAGTCATCGTCCGTGGGAGCGATTATGCTTTCCTGCTGGAACAGGCCATTTAGTTGAAGTAGCGGCTTCCAGGCCGGTAAATTATAAACTTAAGAACAAGAATCGCCAACTGGCATAATAAGTGCAATCCGGTTAACCAAATATCGTTCAATGAATAAAGTTTTGATTTTATGCCTGTTCCTTTGCCTGGCGCCCATGGTGCGGGCACAGCAGTTTCGGTTTACAGAACAGGACAGCCTCAGGGGAAGTATTACGCCGGAGAGGGCCTGGTGGGACCTTAATTATTACCATCTTAAAGTTACTGTGGAACCAGACAGGCAGTTTATTTCCGGAAGCAATACAATTCGCTATACTGTGCAAAAATCCGCCGAAACCCTGCAACTGGATCTGCAGCCGCCTATGGTATTGAAAAAAGTTACCCAGGATGGTGAGGAACTACCTTTTACTTCAAAGGTTAACGCGCATTTTATTCGCCTTAATAAACCTCAGCTAAAAGGTGAAACCAATGAACTCGTGGTTTTTTACGAAGGGCATCCGAAGGTTGCAAAGAACGCACCCTGGGATGGCGGCTTCAGCTGGAAGCAAGACCCGGATGGGAATACCTTCGCAGCAACCTCCTGCCAGGGTCTGGGCGCCAGTGTCTGGTGGCCCAACAAGGACCATATGTATGATGAGGTCGACAGTATGGCAATTAGCATCACGGCACCCAAGAATCTCACGGGAGTTGCCAACGGCCGGTTACGCCAGGTAGAGGAAGGGAAAGAAACTACCACTTATCACTGGTATGTAAACAATCCTATAAATAACTACGGGGTAAATGTAAACCTTGCCCGATACGCAAATTTTGGATCTACCTATGAGGGCGAGAAAGGGAAACTGGACCTGGAGTACTACGTATTGCCACAGAACCTGGAAAAGGCCCGGGAACAATTTAAACAGGTACCCCTGATGCTGGAGGCCTTCGAACACTGGTTCGGACCCTATCCGTTTTACGAGGATAGTTTTAAGTTGGTGGAGGTACCCTACCTGGGAATGGAACACCAAAGTTCGGTTACCTACGGGAACGGATACCAGAACGGATACCTGGGATACGACCTCTCCGGTTCGGGATGGGGGTTGAAGTTCGACTATATCATTATCCACGAAGCAGGACATGAATGGTTTGCCAATAACATCACTTCGGTTGACAGTGCCGATTTGTGGATACAAGAGGGCTTCACCACCTATTCGGAAAGTTTGTATTTAGACTACCACTTTGGAAAGGAAGCCGCGTCGGAGTATATACTCGGTCTCAGAAAACAGATTAAGAACGACAGTCCGGTGATCGGACCCTACGAAGTGAACCAGAGTGGTTCCGGTGATATGTATTTCAAAGGTGCCAATATGCTGCACACCTTACGGCAACTTGTTGAGGATGACAGCCTATGGCGGCGGATACTTAGAGGATTAAATGAAACCTTTTACCATCAGACAGTTACTACGGAACAGGTGGAGTCCTACATGAGCCAGGCCAGCGGGAAAGACCTGAGTGCCTTCTTTAACCAGTATCTGCGCACCAGCATGATCCCTTTGCTGGAATACCGTATAGAAGGAAATACCCTTTATCACAGATATACCAAAATCGTTCAGGATTTCGATATGCCAGTTGAAGTATCCGTTAACAACAGCCGGCACTGGCTTTTCCCCGCCGCCGAATGGAAAACGGAAATATTTGATGATTTAACAGCCGGTTTACAGGTAGACCCCGACTACTACATAGAATCACAAATACTTCATCAGCCCTGAATGAGATAGCCCAGGGTTTTTAGTTAATAATTACCGGAGGTATTGTCCTCCGCCAGAACAAAGAATTTATATGAAGAGATCGAATTTTATTTTTATCATCCTTTTGCTGCTTGCCATCGGATGCAAAGAGCAGGAAAAAGGACCTGAAAATCAGCTAAACACCGCAAAGAACGCAGTTGTTGACCCGGCTGCGGCAAATCGCATAAATACGGTACTAAAGGCATTCGTAGACCAGGGGCAGGTAGCAGGCATATCCGCCATGGTCTATGAAAAAGGGCGGGAAGTATATTTTAATGCTTTCGGGTATGCAGACCGGGAAGCGAAGGTACCCATGGACCGCAATACCATCGTACAAATTTATTCCATGACCAAACCGGTGACAGGGGTAGCCCTTATGACCCTTTATGAAGATGGTGCCTTCAAGTTGGACGATCCCCTCCAGAAATACCTTCCGGAATTTGGCGGTATTATGGTATATACTGGAGTGGACGACAGCGGAAAAATGCTGCTGGAGAAACCAAACAGGCCTATAACTGTGAGAGATATTACCAGGCATACCGCCGGCTTTCCCAATCGCCCCGATATTCCAGGTTTAAGCGCGAAGCTCCGGGAAGCCGATCCGATGAACCGGGAAAATACTCTGGAACAGATGTCGGCTAAGCTAGCCTCGGTTCCCCTTTGGTTCCACCCGGGGGAACAATGGGAATACGGCCCCAGCGTGGATGTCCAGGCCTACCTCGTTGAGAAAATCTCAGGCAAACCATTTGAGGAATATATCAGGGAGCATGTACTGGACCCGTTAGAGATGAATATAACACGTTATTTTATCCCTGAGGAAGACAGAGGAAAATTTGCTGCCATGTATCGCCTGACTGGCGATTCTCTTAACAGAGTACCGGACGGGGAAGCCAAAGCAGACTACCTGCAAAAATGGCCGCTTAGGCGGGGAGGATCCGGCCTCACCTCTACTATCGATAACTATATGAACTTTGCACGGATGCTGCTAAACCGGGGAAGCCTCGAAGGGGTAACAATACTGAACCCTGAAACGGTTGCACTTATGGCCGCTAACCAGCTTGCCGATTCGGTTACCGAACGCAATTTCCTTCCCTCCAAAGGACAGGTAGGTTTTGGTATAGATTTAGCTGTCAGACATAGTCCTCCAGCCTCCCCCGACGAAAGCTACGGGGTAACCGGTGAATTTTTCTGGGATGGGGCGGCCAGCACACTTTTTTGGATAGATCCTGTGAATGAGCTTGCTGCCGTAATGTTGGTACAGCTCTTCCCTTATGATCAGATAGGGCTGCATAAAAACTTTCGCAGCGCAGTGTACAGCAGTTACATAGACTCCCTGCCAGGCAGATAATACGCCATTTACATAACTTAATCCCGTCACTTGACGGGATTTTCATTTGCGTAAGGCCGGCCTTTGGCTTTATCCGGGGATGTATCTTTCCTCCTCTGCGATTCTGATCGCCGGCAGTAAGCGGAAAATGCAATACTTCCTCTGGTAAGGCATTCTTAACTTGCAAAGAAGTCCCCATTGGGTATAATACTCATTGAATAAACGTCCATCCATTGCGTTGCATGGAGTGATCTGATCTAATTACAAATATGTCAGCCGGGGGCAAAAAAAAGGTTGGCCTGCGCCAACCTTTCATCTTATTAACTACCTGCCTCCTACTTAAAGGTGGCGGTTGTCAGGGCTATAAAAACCTGCTCGTCACTAATCTTTTGTTTACGGTAAAGGATATGGACATTCCTTTTACCTGAATAAGCATTTTGGAGGGGTAGGTTAACCAGGGTACCCTCTCCACTTATGGGGGTATTTAAGCTACCCTTCCCGGCCAGCTCCCCTGAGGGATCATCGAGCCTTACCTCAAAGTCGTACCCGACAGCAGGAGGCTCCTGCCATCCTACGGCAAGATTTATTGAGGATACCCCGCTAAGGTCTATTTCATCAATGGAAAACCAGCCTTCATTTCCAGAGAGAATCAACAAATCCATTCCGTTAAAGTTGAAGTCCCCGATACCTTCCTTCCTCAGTTTAGGGGAGAAGATAATGGTATTGCTCGGAAGGGCTACAGACTGTATCCCGGTAAGCGGCCTTGCATTGCCTTCCCCGGTGTCTGTATAGCTGGCGGTAAGCACTAATACCTGATCAGGAGCCTTGGCATCCGGTGTAATTGTACCAACCGGGGGCAGGGAACTCTTTGTCTCTCTGTCCCCTGCAAGCGACATGATATAGACCGCGATCTGCCTTGCTTCATCACGGGTTACATCCGGATGGGCAGGCATCATTACTTCACCCCAAACGCCGCTGCCACCTTCAACAATCTTCTTTCCAAGGTAGGACATAGCCTCGGAATCGGCCTGGTATCGACTGGAAATTTCCAAATAGGAAGGCCCTATTGATTTTTCATTTTCCTTATGGCATATTTTGCAATCCATTCCAAGGGTTAGGGCCTTTCCGGTTACCGAAGCTGACACCTGCTGATGCCCAAGGGAATTGTTTACCTGGTCCATCCCTGCCATATAATCCACTGAAACATAAATATTGTTTGTATTTATTTGCTGGGTGCCGTCGGCATCCGTTACAGTCACTTCATAGGATATCGGCTTGCCTGGGACATAGAAGGAAGAATTTCCGCCCTTGATCGCAATAGCCACTTCAGGTCTCGAATTCCCGGCCACCACTTCCACGGTTTCACTTACTGCAGCGGCATTTTTGGCGTCCCTGACTTCCACAGATACCTTATACGCGCCTGCAGTTTCATAAATATGGCTTATCTGAGGTTCTGCGGTTTCCCTACTCTGGCCGTCGCCCAGGTTCCAGATGTAGGTAACTGCATCCTTTTCCCTGTCTACCGCTTCAACACTTGCGGTGATTTTCAATGGCAGGCTGCCGGAAGTTTTATCAACAATAAGCTGGTCGATCAGGGGCGGCCGGTTGCCGCCATTGTATTCGATATAGCTAAGTCCGGAATCCTCATTCTTGGAAAACCATCCACTTCCGTATTCCAGGAGATACAGCCTTCCGTCCGGTCCCATTTCCATATCGATCAGGTTGTTCACTTTGATTTCGGAAGCAAAAGGTTCCATTTTATTGAAAGTCCCATCCTTAAAAAGGCTTACGGCCTTCATCCATCCGCGCATCCATTCATAGATGATAACCTTTCCGTCATAATACGACGGAACTGATTTTTCACCCGGATAAAGGTCGGTGTAAAATACAGGACCTGCCATGGCGTTTCGTCCGCCTGTTCCTACCTGCGGGAAGTCCGCAGATTCGGTATATGGGTAAAACACATAGGCCGGCATGGCTTTGGGCAATTCGGTAAGCCCTGTATTGTTCCTGGAATCGTTAATAGGCTTCTCAGGATCAAAAGCGTCACCGCTTTCCCCGGTACTATAGTCATAATCCAAATATGCCTTATTGTCGCCGATAAAGAGTGGCCATCCAAAATTACCGGCTTCCCTGGCCTGATTCATTTCATCGTATCCCATCGGGCCCCTTGTAGACAAGCTGTCGGCCCTTGCATCGGGTCCCACATCCCCCCAGTAGACCCATCCATTTTTAGGATCGACTGAAATCCTGTACGGATTCCTGTGGCCCATAGTGAAGATCTCCGGTCTGGTTTTATCCATCCCCGGAGGGAAGAGGTTTCCATCGGGAATTTCATACGACCCGTCTTCCTTTACAATTATCCGGAGGATCTTTCCTCTCAGGTCATTGGTGTTGGCCGAAGATCGGCGGGCATCATATTGCTCGTGTCCTGGTATATCGTTCAGGGGGGCAAAGCCATTGTTTACATAACGGACATCCTTTTCATTGAATGGGGTGGAGTTGTCCCCGGTTGAAAGATAAAGCATCCTGTCCGGGCCAAAGGCGATAGACCCGCCGGTATGACAGCATATCTCCCGCTGGCTTTCTACTTCCAGGATCATTTGTTCAGATGCAAGATCAAAGTTACCATCACGGAATTTAAACCTCGACAGTCGGTTAACCGCGGCATCACCGGTTGGTGCGTAGTAGATGTAAATCCAGTTGTTGCTGGCATAATCGGGGTCTTTCTGAAGGCCCATCAAACCTTCTTCCGCATTAACTCCGGGCGTATTAAGCGTCTTATGATACACATCGAGTTTTGCTACTTCTTTCAACTCACCTGTCTCCTGGTTGAAATACATGATTTCCCCTCGCCTTTGCCCGATCAGTACGTTATTATCCGGAAGGATGGCCATTTCGGTAGGCTCAAAGAAATCCCCCTCAACCAGTTTTACCTTTGTAAATCGATCGGCATCGGGCGGTATCTCGCTATGTGCCTTTGAATAATCAAGTTCGAGGTTATCACCTATTACGTATTGTATCCCTCCCAGCAGGTGCTTAAGGTATTGCTCTTCCTCATAGGAAGCATCCGTATGGCCCAAAGCGGTGTAAAAAGCACGGCCGCCGTCATAGTCATGGTACCAGCTCATCGGGTGGTGGTCACCGTTGGTCCCTCCTTCATAGGTATCTTCATCAACGGTGATCAATACCTTTACATCGGGGTTCAGTTTTTTAAAGTTGTACATCTCATCTGTTCTGTGCCAGACAGAATCGGTAAAAAATTCGGTGGCTATAAAATTTCGGTCCTTAATAATAAAATCAGCTTCAGGGGTGCCGGCAGGATGGCTTTGAAAATACCCTCCAACCAGTTTGCCATACCAGTTCCAGTCATACTCGGTATCTGTGGCCGAGTGTACACCAACAAAACCACCACCGGATTGTATATAACGCTCGAAGGCGGCTTCCTGTTTAAAATCGAGAATATCTCCCGTAGTGTTCAAAAAAATTACCGCAGAATAATGTTTTAAGGAATCCTCCTCGAAATATGCGGAATTTTTTGTGGTATCCACCTCAAAATTATGTTGTCGTCCCAGTTCCTGGATTGCAACAATGCCTTTTGGGATAGCTGCATGCTTAAACCCCATGGTTTTGGAAAAGACCAAAACCCGTGGTTTGCCGTCTCTTTTGTTGTTACAGCCCAGGATCATAAAGCTGCATAGGACTACCACGAGCCATAAAGAATTTTTCATACTGTTAGTTTATGCGTTATATTTAATTTGGAAAGTTGGAAACAAGATTTAAAGATATGTATTGTGAATGGGAATAAACAAAAAAAGTAATGGTTGCCTTTTATTTTTAGTGTTAAAGTGACAAAATATGAGCACCCTTGCTGAACATTATTTTAAAGACTGCAGTGCCTGGCGGCAATGGCTGGAGACAAACCACTCTTGTTGCCGGGGGGCGTACCTGATTTTCTATACGGTGGCAGATTCCAGGGAGAGTATGCGATGGGAAGAGGCCGTGAGGGTCGCGCTTTGTTTTGGTTGGATAGACAGTACGGTAAAAAGCCTGGGCAACGGCAAACGGAAACAATATTTTTGCCCCAGGAAACCGAAAAGCACCTGGAGTAAAATCAATAAAACCTATGTTAAGGAACTCGAAGAGAAGGGTTTGATGCATCCCAGCGGGCTGGCCAAAATAGAACAGGCAAAGCTGGATGGTTCCTGGATTGCCCTTGATAATGTGGAGAACTGTATTGTTCCAGACGACCTGCAACAGGCTTTTAATGCTAATCCAATGGCTAATAACAACTATGAGTCATTCAGTCGTACCTATCGTAAAAGCTACCTGTACTGGCTCAATCAGGCAAAACGGCCACAAACCAGGCAGGCCCGCATAGAGGAAATTATCCGTTTGTGCCTTGAAAATATAAAATCACGAAACTAATCCATACAGTTATGAAAAAAATCAGCATACTTTTCATTTTAATTCTGCTATTAGTGGCCTGTGGCTCCCGCGAAGCAGTGGTAAGCCCTACTGCTATCCTGATTTCAGATGTTAACATTATCGACGTTCGTACCGGGCAAGTTCAGGAACAACAGCAGGTAGTGGTAGATTCCGGGAAAATAGCTTCCATATCCCCTGCAGTGGAGAACCCGGATGCATATTCGCACCGAATCGCGGGGACCGGAAAATATTTACTTCCCGGACTTGCAGAGATGCATGCCCATATTCCTTCTCCTCCAACCTCCGGGGAAAGGTTGGAAGAAACCCTCTTCCTCTATCTTTCTAACGGAATTACCACTATCAGAGGAATGTTGGGCCATCCGTCTCATCTTGAATTGCGTCAAAAAGTTAACAGCGGTGAGATACCGGGGCCCCGGATTTTCACTTCGAGCCCCTCCCTGAACGGGAACACTGTGCCAACCGCAAGGGCAGCAGATTCGCTGGTAACCGCCTATTCAAATGCGGGATACGATTTTTTGAAGATTCATCCAGGCATTCCCCTGGTTCCTTTTGATACCCTTGCCGCCAGGGCCAGGGAAGCAGGTATTCCCTTTGCGGGACATGTCCCGGTAGCAGTGGGGATACGCCACGCCCTGGAAAGTGGGTATGCCTCTATTGACCATGTTGACGGATTCCTGGAAGGATTGGTTCCTGAAACGGCAAATGTTGACCCCACAGCCAACGGGTTTTTCGGCTTTAATTTTACCGGCCAGGCCGATACCACAAAGATTAATGAACTGGTCCGTATGGCCAAAATGCAAGGGGTTTGGATAGTACCTACACAAAGTCTTTTCGAACGCTGGTTTGCCCCGGTAGATGCAGATACCCTGCTGCAGCAGCCGGAGATGCAATATATGCCTGCTTCGACCCTGGCAGACTGGAAACAGCGGAAACTTGAATCCACAGGACCGGATTCCGGCTTTGAAGAATCGCAATGGAATCAATTTATCGCCATCCGAAGGGATTTAATAAAAGCACTTCAGGATGGTGGCCATGGTATGTTGCTGGGCTCTGATGCGCCGCAGTTATTTAATGTCCCGGGATTTTCCATCCATCACGAGATTGCAGGGTTAGAGGAGGCCGGCCTCAGCCCACTGGAAATCCTGCAGTCCGGTACCATAAACCCAGCGCGTTTTTTTGGAATGGATGATAAATTTGGTATCATTGAAGCTGGAATGGCCGCCGACCTTTTACTATTGGATTCCAATCCCCTGGAAGATTTAACGGCCCTTAAGGCGCTTTCGGGGGTGATGGTGAGGGGACTGTGGTTGGACAGAAAAACAATAGATGAAAGACTTGCAGAAATTGCCCGGAATGCCGGTAACCGGTAAAACTTGCCGGGCTCTGTTATGTTTAATATGTTTTAATTTTCTTGCCTTTCGGGGCCATGCCCAGGAAACTGGGGAAAATGATTGGGGTGCATGGTATATGTATTTCGGCACCAACAGGGTAAGTGAACGGCTCAGTATTCATTCCGAAGCTCAGTTAAGGTTATATGAAACAACCGGTAACTTTAACCAGCTCCTCCTGCGTACAGGGCTCAACTACCACATTAACCCGGGTGCCGCAGTTACCCTCGGATATGGCTATATAGCAACCGACAGCAGCTTTGAAGAGCCCCCAGGCGCCCTAGACTCAAGGGAGCACCGCATATTTGAACAGTTCATTCTTACTAATTCTGTGTGGAAGGTGGCTATAGAGCACCGGTACCGACTCGAACAACGGTTTCTCGACCTGGGGATGGGTACCCAGCACCGTGCCAGATACCGCCTGCAGCTTACCCTGCCACTCTCGCCTACCCTTTTCCTTAACTTTTATGACGAAGTATTCCTGAACTTTCAGGATGAGGTATTTGGCCAGAACCGGGCTTATGCCGCACTAGGTATTAAATTATCCTCTATTAGCAGCCTGCAGCTCGGATACCTGAAGAACCATTTCCCAGGCGCTGCTTATGACCGTTGGCAGATAGGTTTCTTTTTTAACCCCGACTTAAGAAAAAAAAATATAACCCCTTGAAAGGGCCCACCCCGAAGATCAATTGAAAAATCAGAAGCCATGAACCTCATAAAAGTTCAATTCAAGAACCGGGAAGGCCACGAACTTTCGGGCAGCCTGGAACTTCCCATAGACAGCAAGCCGCATAACTTTGTGCTGTTTGCCCATTGCTTTACCTGTTCGAAGAACCTTACCGCCGTGAGGAATATAAGTGCCGCCATGGTATCCAGGGGATTTGGGGTATTGCGGTTCGATTTTACCGGCCTGGGAGAAAGCGAGGGGGAATTTTCACAAACCAACTTTTCAGGGAATGTGGAAGACCTGATCGATGCAGCAGAATTCCTTAAGGTCTCCTATAGTTCACCCTCGCTACTAATTGGGCATTCCCTGGGTGGGGCCGCGGCAATATTTGCAGCCGCAAACATCGGATCAGTCAGGGCAATTGCCACTATTGGCGCTCCCTCAGAACCCGTACATGTTAAAAAACAGCTTAAAGGCAAACTAAGCGAGATTAAATATGAAGGGCAGGCCACAGTACAACTTGCAGGCCGGGAGTTTACAGTGAGGCAACAATTCCTGGATGATCTTGAAGACAAAAAACTACTCGCATGCGTAAAAAAAATCCGAAAGGCATTGCTATTCCTCCATTCTCCGCAGGATGCCGTGGTAAGTATAAAGAATGCCGAGGAATTATACGTAAACGCGCACCATCCTAAGAGTTTTATTTCCCTTGACGGGGCAGATCATCTGCTTTCAGAAAAAGAGCATTCCCTTTATACTGGAGAAGTGATCGCCAGCTGGGCACAACGGTATGTCGATATACCTATCAGGGCGGTTATTAACACGGATCATCAGGTAGTAGCAGGCCTGGGTAACAGTGAAGGGTTTACGACGGCCATGAAAATTGGCGGCCATTATCTGACGGCAGACGAGCCGGCATCCGCAGGGGGCAATGATTTTGGCCCTTCCCCTTATGAACTGGTCGCTGCCGGCCTTGCATCCTGCACGGCCATGACCTTGCAGATGTATGCCAGGCGTAAGAAATGGCCGTTGGAGCAAGTAAAGGTACACACCTCTTACAGTAAAAACCATGCAACGGATTGTGAAAACTGTGAATCGGAGCAAGCGAAAATCGATACGTTCAGAAGGACGTTGGAACTTAACGGCCCACTTAGTCAGGAACAAAAGCAACGCCTTCTCGAAATAGCAAACAAATGCCCGGTTCACCGTACCCTGCATAGCGAAATAAGTATTCTGACAGAATTGTCGGAACCATAAGTGAAATAGCAGCTATCGCGATTGCTGAATTTAAAGCCCATACTTGCTATATTGGGCAGGGATGCAGATTTTCTGACCCGGACAAAATACGAAGTGAAAATCTTGAAATAGTGTTAATGTTAATGCTGAAATAGTCAAAATCAGGCATACGGGCGTTTGCCTTGCCATGTAATAATCCATACCTTTAGGAGTCAATTAAAATTTAAGAAAATGAGAAAAATTAGCGTAATGGTATTAGGGCTCGCCCTTGTATTATCTTATCAGTGCAAGGAAGCCAAAAAAGATATGAACGAGGAAGCCGGCGAAGTGCAGGAAGCAACGGATATGGCAGGAAAGGAAATGCAGGAAAAGACAATCTCGTTCAACATGGAGCCTAAAAGTAACAGTAGCGTAAAAGGGGAGGTCACTTTTACCGAAAAGAATGGAAGCGTGATGATGCAGGCGAAATTCTCAGGCCTCAGTGCAGGGGAACATGCTATCCACCTGCATGAGGAGGCCGACTGTTCTGCCGATGACGGTACCTCTACCGGGGGGCATTGGAATCCTACATCCGAACCACATGGAAAATGGAGAGATGAGGCCGGGTATCATAAAGGCGACATCGGTAATTTTACGGCTGATGCCGAAGGCAATGGTACTGTGGAGTTCTCTACCGACCAGTGGTGCATCGGCTGCGACGATCCCAACAAAAACATTCTTGGGAAAGCAGTCATAGTACATCAGGGGGTAGATGATTTTACCTCACAGCCTTCAGGGGCCGCAGGAGACCGGATTAGTTGTACCGGTATAATCGAATAAGTTAATGCACTTTGTTAATTTGTTAAAAAAGAGGTCTGCTAAACAGGCAGCTTTCTTTATATTTAGGGGCCTTAAAAACTTTCTATGGAATTGGAATTATTGGTGCAGCGCTTCCAAAAAAAGGATGTTATAGCCTTCGAGATGTTATACGATATGTATAACCAAAATATCCGTGGCGTGATCCATACCATTGTCCGCGATGGGGAACTTGCCGAAGAACTCGCACAGGACGTATTCGTAAAGGTCTGGGACAATTCCGGCAGCTATAACCCTTCCAAAGGACGTTTTTTTACATGGATCCTTAACATCGCCAGGAATACCGCAATCGATAAAGTGCGTTCCAAACCCTACAAAAACCAAAAAAAGAACCTCCCGGCACATTACTTCGTAGATATTCTGGAACAGGCAGATTATAAGAATGATAAAATCGATACAACCGGTCTTAAAAAAATGTTGCTGACCTTACAGGAAAAGTGCATTCAACTGATTGAGCTGCTGTACTTCAAGGGCTATACCCAGCGGGAAGCTTCCGAAGAACTCGACATACCATTGGGAACGGTAAAAACACGGAACAGAAACTGTATCTCTAAACTTAGGGAAAATATCACACTGGAATGGATGTAGAACAATACATATCATCGGGCATCCTGGAACTATATGTTGCCGGTGTACTTAGTGAGGATCAAAACCTTGAGGTATTTCGTTATTCACAGGAATACCCGGAGATTCGCGAGGAAATTATTGCCATCGAGAAATCCATTCTCGAACTGAGCGGTGCAGCGGCCATAAAAACAGGGAAACGTAAGGGTTTTTCCGATATTATCAAGCGAATTGATGTGGAAGACCCCAGACCTGTAATTCATATTAAAAGCGGTAGAATAAACTGGGCCGCCTGGACAGGCTGGGCGGCGGCAGCCCTCCTTGGGGCCGGCCTTTGGTGGTTTTACCTTCAGAATAGTACCATGCGTTCCGAAATGCTCCTGAGGACCAGCGAGGTGCAGGTATTACAGGATCAGATTTTTCAGGCCCGGAATTCCCGCGATACAGCCCTGGAATTATTAAATACTATCAGGGACAAGGATATCGCCGTAGTAGCGCTTGAAGGGCAAACTGTAGCTCCTGATTCCTATGCCCGGGCTTACTGGAATAAAAGCAGGGAAACCGTAATAATAGATGCCCTGGGCCTCCCGGAGCCGCCACCAGGGATGGTATACCAGGTGTGGTCTCTTAAAATGTCGCCACTGACT
>CAYSVQ010000185.1:0-3012 GCA_964434565.1 uncultured Flavobacteriaceae bacterium
AAATAATATTCGGCCGTTTCGGGGGCTCCTTATCCGTGGTCTTACAGCTTATTGGGAACGCACATCCGGCGAGGAATAAGAGGAGGGCGCGTGATAGCTTCATAAGGTTAGCATGGGTTGGTTTAGTAGATTCAAGATACGGTAATTTTTTGATTCGGGCCCGGTCGATGCTATTGGGATGGACGTTTTTCGTGAAGATACTGCCATGAAATACTGAAAAAGCCCCCGCGTTTGCGAAGGCTTATTCCGGTCAGTGACGTATTGGTTGGTCAATACGCTGAAATTAGCTCATGTTTTCCGGGTCACCACTCTCCGAGCAGTATCCTCAGGCCGGAACTGACCAGCTTAACCCCTCCATGGCTATCGAGGCTATCCATATATTCATCCCAGGCTTTGTTGCGGGCGTCTAAAGCAGCCCCGCTTAACATTTTGGTAGCCCCGCCAAGGGCAGACTTGAAATCCTTGAATCCCAGAACCACCCAATGGTTAACTCCATTGGGGGAGCGGCCTATGTCGATCACCCCGGTGGCGACGGTCATATCCGCAGGCAGGTGATTGGTATTAAACTTATTGAACTCGTCGAGGAAATTTGCCGGGTCCTCCACGTCGAGCAGCACAACACGCTGTATGGGATGCGGCTGGCCTGTATCTCCATGTGCCGACAGCGTATGTCCGCTGATGGAGGCCCCGCTTTCCGAAATGTGGCCATTCAACCGGGTCAGGAACAGTTCAAAGGAGTCGGAGGGCCCCCCTGCATACATGCCGCCCAGCGCATCCAGGGTACCTGAAAAGACAATGGAATGTGTGGTCTGGTTCTCCGCGTTCGACAAATGATTCTCATAGAGGGAGATAGTTACATCTGTCGGTTTGTTCTTGGAGTAGAAGTCCTGGACGAGTTGGTACACCGTTCCATGGTCTTTTGGATTCGCTGTAAAGCTGTACAGCGTAAAGTACCTTTCCTGTCCGTACGCCATGAAGGCCACGAACCATGCGAGGAATACAAATGATTTCTTCATAATTAATTGGTGGTTAGGTTATTAAATCCCTTTAAAGTACAAATTAAAAATGATGTGTACTACTTTTTTTAGCACACACTTTGTAGTAAAAGATTTAAGGTAAGTTTCAGCTTTAATTGTGTCAGGACGACTGCATTGAAGGCCCTTTGCGGAAGGGTAACCATAAAAAGCAATTGCAGTACGGCAGCTTCCGGCAGTTCGTTCATTAAAACAAACATGGCGGCAAACGAAGCCATGCAGCTTTGTGCTATTATCGCGATGGCCCGGCTACCCAGCTGGTCACTTTCTAATTGCGTAAACAGGATTATAAAGGTCCATCTTGCGCGATTTTATATTCGTAAAATGGCCAGCTTCTGATTGGCCTTTCTTACTCCGACTAATCAGGCTGTTCCAGTTTTTTTTCCAGGCTGGTGGCTTTCGGGAAGAGGATGTTGTTTTCCAAGTGGATATGCGTGTGTAAATCTTCCTCAAATTCTTTCAACAAGGAAAAAGCAACCCTGTAGGTAGTGCAGGCATCGGCCGGGGGGGTGTAATTATCGCTTAGCCTTTGAATTTCCCTGAAGCGATCCCCTTCGGTTTCGTGTTCCTCCATCATTTTCATAATCGGATTGCTCACCGATCCAAAATAGGGAGTTTTCATGACCTTCCCGGAAATCGTTACCGCCACCATACTCCGTACTGCGGGGAAAAGGACTAGTTCCTCCTTTTTCATATGCATGGCCAGTGCCGCAGAGGCCTTGTTGAAATGGTCTGCAATTTCATGTAGTTCCGGGTGCCTTTCGCCATGAACACGGCAAAGTTTCCCGAGGTATTGCTTCAACACTCCTGTCTTTTCCTCCACATAGCGGTGGTGCTTTTTTTCTATATAGTCTGCCAGCAAATCAGGCGGCCAGGAATTAAAGTCGATCTGGTCTTTACGTTCCTGATTTTGAATTGCTTCGATTTCTTCTATGAGGATATCGGGATCCAGCGAATGTTTCTGTGCAATTTCCATGATATTACGGTTTCCTTTGCAGCAAAAATCAATACTGTGATCCCGGAATACCTGTGCTGTGCGATAGTCTTCAGCCACGATCCGGCCGATGCTTTTTGTCTTTATAGTTTCCATAGTTGAATCGGATATAATTGAATAGTTATTGTAACTTATATGAGTCTTCTAAATTTTAATTAGGACATTTTTATCCTGTTTTCTATTAATTTTTTTTTAACGCCTTAAATAGGTCTGCCCTGTTTCCAGGCCGGTGGTCATCGCGTACAGGCTGGTGCTTTCCAGCATTTCCTGCAAATCATTGCGAATGGCAACAAAATGGTCGTGAACCGGGCAGGGCTTATCTGCATTGCACTCTTTTAATCCCAGTCCGCACCCCACATAAATGTCGTTCCCGTCTATGGCAGCAACGATATGGCTAAGCCTTATTTTACTGATGTTCACCCTGTCTATTTCAAAGCCCCCGGCCGCGCCTTTAACTGATTCCACGATGTTGTGTTTTGATAATAGCTGCAGGATTTTTGCCGTGAAGGCTTCGGGCGAATCTATGTTCCGGGCAATGTCTCTTAAGCTAACCCGTTTGCCACCCAGGGATTGCAGGGCAATATAGGTGGCTGCCCTGATACCGTATTCGCAGGCTTTTGAAAACATTGCAACTGGTTTTGAAATCAGGTAAAGATAGGGATATTCTTAATAAGGACAAAATTGTCCGAATTAAAAATTCAGTTTTTTTAGCCCATCATATATTCATTAACGTTGTTCCGTTATCCGGCGGAAATATCCGGAAGCTGCCATAGCGATGAATTATGACCTGCGGATCGCCGAGAAATAAACCCATCCGATGAAGAAGAGCTGCAAGGGGATGCGAAACCACAGATAGGCTGGTCCGTTACCGTTTGCCTCCCCGGTCTGGTAATTGATATGCTCAAGGGATGCCTTTATGTTCGCAGGCAATACCAGGATAAAAAATATAATAAGGAGCCACGCCAGTTGCGTTCTGTATGCCGG
>CAYSVQ010000186.1:0-2698 GCA_964434565.1 uncultured Flavobacteriaceae bacterium
ACTGAATAATGTCGCTCTTTCTTATTTATGGCAGTTCTGAAAGGGGTGCTCAATTCCCCACCCCGGTTAAAGTTAATCCGATTCACTGCAGGAAACTTGCGGGAACCGGGTTCAAAGTTCAAGTTTCAAGGTTCAAGGGATTCCGAATACTGACCACATTTACTGCCCACTGCCCACTGCCTCTTATAAAAGGATTTTGGGTTCAAAGTTCAAGGTATTAGCATGACTGAATACGGTCGCCCTTTCTTATTTATGGCAGCTCTGAAAGGGGTGCTCAATTCCCCACCCCGGTTAAAGTTAATCCGATTGATTGCAGGAAACATGCAGGAGCTTGAGTTCAAGGTTCAAATTTTAATGTTCAAGTAGCAATAAGCGATCAGTGGAACTCGGGCACTTATATCTTGCTTTCCCCAATTCACTATCCTACTTTTAGAAGCACCTCCCGATACAGCTATGAGATTGCTTCATCCCGAGGGCAGCGTCGGGATTCGCAAAGACGGTAGTTTCGAATCAACCCTGCTGAAGCCAGCAAGCAGGGGAAATTCCAAATTTCAAATCACAAATTCCAGATTCTGGCCTACAAATAAACCCTCCTACGCCAAGGCTTCGGCGGGCAAGCCTAACAACAAATCTACAAATCAACCCTTTTGCGAAATCAACCCTACTGCAGCAGCAAGTTGGCGCTGTAGAGCAAGCGCTTCAACCCATTCACCCATCCACGTATACCCCAACCTCTGCCTATAGCCTACTCAACAATCTCCATGCACCACTGTATCCCGCCAAGCAGATGCTGGCGAAAAGCGGGGTCGTCAAATGCTTCTTCCGTATGGCCCAGGCCTGTGTAAAAGGCACGGCCTCCGTCGTACTCCTGGTACCAGGCAATAGGGTGGTTGTCTCCGTTTTCCCCTCCTTTGTAGGTCGATTCGTCTAGCTTCATCAGCACCTGTATGTCCGGGCTGATATCCTTGTAGTTATACCACTCATCAAAATGTACCCAGCTTTCCCCCAGATGTTTGGTGGCCGGATGGGTTTGGTCTACAATCATTATGCGTGCCTCCTGTTGCTCGGGATGACTCTTAAACCAGGCACCGGTAAGCTTCCCGAACCAGGGCCAGTCGTATTCGGTATCTGCTGCCGCATGAATACCCATATAGGCTCCACCCGCCTTTATATAGTTTTCAAATGCCACTTGCTGAACCGTGCCCAGCACATCCATAGTAGTGCTCAAAAAAACAACTAATTGGTATTTTTGAAGGTTATCAGTAGAAAAGGCAAGGGAATCTTCCGTGTGGGTAATCTGAAATCCGTTAGCGTTGCCAATCTCCCCAAGGGTGGCTACCCCTTTTTCAATGGATTCATGTCGATACCCTGCTGTTTTCGAAAAAACGAGGACCTGTGCCGCTACTCCTTCAGGGACTTCGGAGGTGGCCGTTTCCGTTTCGTTCTTCCTTTTTTCCCCGCAACATAAAATCCCTAAAGCCAGGAAGAGAGTGATCAATAAAGTGGCAATATTTTTCATAAGTTTTGCTTTTAAATTGTTATCAGGCAATATACATCCGTGCGGCCGAAAGATATTTATTATATAGCCCTACCCCAGAGACATGGTGTATTTCTTTGGGGTGGTTCCGAATTTTTTCTTAAAGGCAGCTATAAAATGGCTGGAGGTACTATAACCGACCTTCAGGCCCACCTCATTTACATTATACTGATTGGTTTCCAGGATTTTTCTTGCGTACTCCATTTTGTAATCAAAGAGGAATCCATATACCGAGTCCCCGTACACCTGTTTAAACCCTTCCTTTAATTTTTTAAGGCTAAGTCCTATTTCTTCAGATAGTTCTGTTAGCGTGGGGGGTTCCGCCATCCTCGAAATTATAATTTCTTTGGCCTTCCTGATCCGCTTAACGTTTTCCTCATCTGCAAGGAATGGGCACTGGTCCATATCGAACTCCTCATTACGGTTAAAGTAAAGGGCCATCAGCTCGTATACCTTGGCGCGCAAATAAAGCGCTTTAATGGTGGGGTGGAGGTTATATGTCATGATCTGGCTAAGGATCACCGCGATGGCCGGACTGACCCCCTCCTGAGAATAATATTTCTTATCCTTATTTTCTGCGCTTAAAAAGTGGATGTAATCTGCCTCCTTTGAAAAGAGGGAATGGAACTTGCGGATGCTCATTATCACAGAGATCATCCCGCTGTTGGGGTTGAGTTCAAGATTGACGGGCAGGTCGAGCTGCGTATTGTACAGCAACAACGACTGTTCCTCAGCTACTTCAAGGGCATATCGGCCTTCGTTGAAAATAAATTTCGCGCTCCCCTTCAGGCAAAAGTGGAACTGAATGTAACTTCGATCCACATCGCGGAAGACCCTTTGGACCTCCATGCCATCGTTCTGTAATTTAAGTACGGTGAACCCGGCTTCTATAATCAGATCCTCCTGTGACCCGTGAGCGACATTTTTCACTTCCATTGCACTTCTCAGATTTACTTCTTTATTTAGAATCTTTCTAAATTAATCCTCTTGTGTCCTGCCTGTTTATTGATTTTGAATCGAAGTTACAAAAATAACCACCTAAAATTCCCTAATCGATATAAATAGTTCCTCCAGCGTTATTTTTGTTCAACTTAGCCTTATATTTTTGTGGCGTTCGACGGACGATGTATGAAGAACTACCACCTTTCCAAACATAATTCA
>CAYSVQ010000187.1:0-23526 GCA_964434565.1 uncultured Flavobacteriaceae bacterium
CTATCAAGCCCCTCCCCTTGCAAAACCACTGCAATTCAAAGAGTATATCCCCCCACCCATGGTGCGCAAGGCGCACCTGCTTCATGAAGCATTCCTGATTTGAATTTTAAACCTTTATCTGCATGGCCATGCGGGCCGTGCTTCCCTTGCCTGAACGCTATGTAGGTAAGGATGAATAAAAAGGTATAAAATTCAATCAATGATTAACAAGGCAATTAAATTTCTAATTGAAAACAAACTGGTAGCGGTCTTGTTACTGCTATTGTTTTTGGGCTGGGGACTCGTAAACGCGCCTTTCAACTGGAAGATTCCCCTATTGCCCAATGATCCTGTGGCAGTAGACGCCATCCCGGATATCGGAGAAAACCAACAAATAGTGTTTACCAATTGGCCGGGTCGTTCGCCTCAGGATATAGAAGATCAGATTACCTACCCCCTAACTACCACCCTTTTGGGAATTCCCGGTGTACGGACTATCCGCAGTTCTTCCATGTTTGGTTTTTCCAGTATCTATATCATTTTCGAGGAGGATATTGAATTCTACTGGAGCCGGAGCCGTATCCTGGAAAAATTGAATTCGCTTCCGGCAGGATTGTTACCTGATGGGGTTAGTCCTGCCCTTGGACCGGATGCAACCGGCCTGGGACAGATTTTCTGGTATACTCTCGAAGGCAGAGATGAGGCTGGGAAGGTCACAGGTGGATGGGATCTGCACGAACTGCGTTCAGTGCAGGATTTCTATGTAAAGTATGCCCTTGCTTCCGCCTCCGGGATTTCCGAAGTCGCCTCCATAGGGGGCTATGTGCAGGAATACCAGATAGACATTGATCCGGAGCTGCTCAGGCAATACGGGATAGGCCTTCAGCAGGTAGTAGACGCGGTGAGGCAAAGTAACAGGGATATTGGCGCGCAAACCCTGGAAATCAATAATGTTGAATACCTTATTCGTGGCCTGGGTTACATTGAATCGTTGGATGATATCCGGGACGCAGTAGTCAGTACCCGGGATTTTACACCCATAAGGATCAGGGATATTGCCAGAGTTTCCCTGGGGCCTGCTCCGAGGAGGGGCATCCTCGATAAGGAGGGGGCCGAAGTCGTTGGCGGGGTGGTAGTGGCCCGATATGGAGCCAACCCGCTGGCTGCAATTAACAACGTCAAGGAAAAAATCAGGGAACTTTCGGCGGGCTTGCCCACAAAAATACTGCAAGACGGCAGGGTCTCCCGCCTTACTATTGTGCCATTTTATGACCGCACTGAATTGATCCAGGAAACTTTGGGAACGCTTAATGAAGCGCTGAGCATGGAAATCCTCATTACCATTCTGGTTATAATGGTAATGGTCTATAACCTGAGGGCATCCCTTCTAATATCCGGACTGCTGCCTGTTGCCGTGCTGATGGTTTTCATCAGCATGAAGCTTTTCGGGGTAGACGCAAATATTGTCGCCCTATCCGGGATTGCCATCGCTATTGGCACAATGGTCGATGTAGGGGTTATCCTTACAGAAAACATTATCCGCCATCTCGATGAAAATGAAGGCAGGCTTCCGGTGAATACTGTAGTTTACAATGCCGCCGCCGAGGTTTCCGGGGCCATCCTGACCGCCGTATTAACCACCATAGTTAGTTTCCTGCCGGTATTTGCGATGGTAGGGGCGGAAGGGAAATTATTCCGGCCGCTGGCCTTCACAAAAACAATGGCGCTCACAGCTTCTATTATTGTGGCCCTGTTCCTGATCCCTCCCTTTGCAGCCTTTATTTTCGACAGAAAACGGATGAGGAAATCCTATGCTTTTTTTGGACAGGGACTGATAACCGTCCTTGGAATTATCGCGATAGTGGTTGGCTACTGGCTGGGCCTGGCTTTGGTAGCCTTTGGCATCCTGGGGATATTGAAAGTTACAGAAACAAAGCTTCCCGGAATTAAGCTTAGGCCGGCGGGAAGTAGAAGTTTTAACATCCCCGATAAGTTAACCCTCAGCTACAACCTCCTTAATATGGTAGTTTCCGTAGTTACCATTATCCTGTTACTTTCGGTTTACTGGAGGCCGTTCGGGTTCAACAGAAGCATCCCTGCAAATCTCTTTTTCGTTGCCTTCTGCTGTTTTGGCATCCTGGGGTCCTTTCTCCTTTTCCACTTGCATTACACCCGGATTTTACGGTGGACCTTACGCAATAAATTATTGTTCCTGAGTTTCCCGCTTGCCCTGGTAACCATCGGCTTTGTGATCATGAAAAATACGGGGGAGGAATTTATGCCTTCCCTTAACGAAGGTTCATTCCTGCTGATGCCCACTTCATTGCCACATGCGGGCGCCGAGGAAAATAAACGGGTACTGCAGCAACTGGATATGGCGGTTGCCGGGATACCGGAAATTGAAACAGTGGTTGGGAAGGCAGGGCGTACGGAATCGGCCCTTGATCCGGCCCCTCTCTCAATGTATGAAAATATTATCCAGTACAAGCCGGAATACCGGCTTGATGAACAGGGAGGCAGGCAGCGTTTTATGGTGAATGAAGACGGGCTGTTTATTCTTAAATCCGGAAAGTTGCTGTATAACCCAAATATGGAGGTAGAAGGCGACGCCCGTGAAAAGTACCACGATAGTTTACTTGGAAAGGCAAGGGCTTCAGAAAGGGAACTTATTCCCGACGAGGACGGCGAATATTACCGCAATTGGCGACCCGGGATACAATCACCCAGCGATATCTGGTCTGAGATTGTTAGGGCAACACGCCTTCCCGGGGTAACGTCGGCGCCGAAGCTGCAACCTATTGAAACAAGGCTTGTGATGCTGCAAACAGGGATGCGTGCTCCTATGGGAATAAAGGTAAAGGGACAGGACCTGAGGCAGATTGAAAGTTTTGGCCTCCGCCTGGAAGAGTTGCTCAGGCAGTCAGAGGGCGTAAAGGGCGAAGCAGTATTTGCCGACCGAATCGTAGGGAAACCCTACCTCCTTATAGATATTGATCGCGACAGGCTTGCGCGATACGGGATACTGGTTGAGGATGTGCAGCGGGTGCTGGAGGTGGCTATTGGCGGGATGACGCTGACCCAGACAGTTGAAGGCCGCGAGCGATACGGGGTACGTGTACGCTACCCAAGGGAATTGCGCGAAGACCCCGAGGATCTTAAAAACATTTATGTCCCGGTGAAAGGAGGCAACCCGGTTCCTATGAGTGAACTGGTAAGTTTGCGGTACGAACAGGGCCCCCAGGTCATTAAAAGTGAAGACACATTTTTGGTGGGCTATGTACTGTTTGATAAACTGGATGGTTATGCTGAGGTAGAGGTGGTTGAAAATGCTCAGGCTTTCATTCAATCCAGAATTTCGGCCGGAGAATTGGATGTTCCCCCGGGTATCAGTTATCAGTTTACGGGGACGTACGAAAACCAGTTAAGGGCAGAGAAAACGCTTAGTGTCGTCGTTCCCCTTGCCCTGCTGATCATCTTCCTGATCCTTTATTTTCAATTCAGGTCTGTAAGTACTTCCATGTTTATATTTTCAGGGATCCTGGTAGCCTTCGCGGGAGGCTTCCTTCTTATCTGGTGTTACGGGCAGGGTTGGTTCCTGGATGTGAACTTTTTTGGTGAAAACCTGCGCGACCTTTTCCAGATACATCCCATTAATCTCAGTGTAGCCGTATGGGTTGGCTTTATTGCGCTTTTTGGCATTGCAACAGACGATGGTGTGGTAATGGCTACCTACCTCACCCAGACTTTTGAAAGGAATCGGCCGGAGAACCTCGAATCCATAAGGGCTTCGGTAGTCGAGGCTGGCGAAAAGAGGATACGGCCCTGTCTAATGACGACGGCAACCACCCTGCTGGCCTTACTGCCCATCCTTACATCCAAAGGGAGGGGAAGCGACATTATGATCCCCATGGCTATCCCGGCTTTTGGCGGGATGCTGATAGCGTTGATGACACTTTTTGTGGTACCCGTTTTATTTAGCTGGAACCAGGAATTAAGGTTAAAAAAGGAAAGTGCGGGATTGAATAGTGATTCTATAAAAGGGCATGTCAACATAAATTAAACCTATGAGATATACGGTAACAGCCAGGGCAGGAAAGAAACAGCGGAGGAACCATATAATTAAGGCAGTTATACCGGTATTAACCATTTTAATGGCTGTTCCCCTGCTTCATGCCCAGTCACTCCAGGAGATACTGCGGCAGGCCGAGGCCGGCAACCCTAAAATTCAGGCCTATCAACTGCGTTATGCCATATCCGGGGAAAAGGCCATGGAAGCATCCACCCTCCCTGATACCGAATTCGGCGCCGGCCTTTTTGTGAGTGAACCGGAAACCCGAACCGGCGCCCAGAAGGCCAGGTTCTCGATACGCCAGATGCTGCCCTGGTTTGGTACCATAACCGCCAGGGAAAATTATGCCAACGCTATGGCTGAAGCCGATTTTGAGGAACTTTCACTCGTACGCAGACAACTGGCACTGGAGGTTGCGAAAGCATATTACGAACTCAGTGCCAGCAAAGCTCAGGAAAAAGTAGTTGAAGAGACTATCGGGCTGTTAAACACTTACGAAAAGCTAGCCCTGACTGCAGTGGAAGTAGGTCGGGCTTCGGCAGTGGACGTGCTGAGGCTTCAGATCCGTCAAAATGATTTGCAGGAGCGATTGCAGGTATTGGAGCAGCAATTCCTTGCCAGGGCAGCATCGCTGAACAACCTTCTTAACAGGGACATCCAGACCGAAATCCATACTATGGAATTGCCCGGTATCCCTACTGAAGAACCCGGGCCTGCGGATGGCGAAATAAGGATGCACCCGGAGCTGCTGAAGTACGACAGGCTTTACGAAGGCGTAAGGCAGGCTGAACTTCTTAACCAGAAGGAAAGTGCCCCGAACCTTGGGGTGGGACTTGATTATGTACCGGTGCAGGAGCGGGCCGGAATGACTTTCGCCGACAATGGAAAGGATATCCTGATGCCCATGGTGGCTGTTACGGTACCAATTTTTAATAACACTTACGCGTCCCGTACCCGGCAAAACACGCTGCGGCAACAGGAACTAGACGCAATGAAAAAAGAACGCGAGAACGACCTCCAGTCAAGACTTGAAGCGGCTATTGCGGCAAGGAACGTGGCCAGAATCCAATACATAACCCAACTCAACAACCTGGAGCAGGCCGGTAAAGCAGAGCAGATACTCATCCGCAACTATGAAACGGGAACCGTAAATTTTAATGATGTACTCGATATACAAGAGTTGCAACTGAATTTCCGGATGAAAACAATTACATCCCAAAGGGAATATTATTCACAGGCTGCTATGATTAATTATATACTTGGCTTATAATAGAAATGGAACCTTAAATTTATAACAATGAGAGAATTAAAGCTTTTGGCAGGGATTGCAGCAATAGTTTTAGCCTTCCCGGGCCTGAACAGGCCCGTCTTCATGCAGAACAGATTTCGGGGAATGGAATGGCGCAACAAAGGGAACAGTTCGAACAACTGAGCAGGCATATGATCAGCATGGTTGCACTTACCGGCTCGCATATCCCGCCTTACGAACAGTATTGCCCCATGTATAATAATAACAAGGGAGGGGTATGGCTAAGCAGTACAGAAAAGATACTAAACCCTTATTTCGGGAGTAGTATGTTAAGATGCGGCATGGTACGCGGGGAATACAACTGAGCAGCAGTTAGTAATGCCTGTCTTCCCGGGTAGAACCGCGGGGACAATAAATTTGATAAATGAAGAACATGAAACACACCTATCATATTCACGGGATGACCTGTCAGGGTTGCAGGAATCATGTGGAAACAACACTTGCCGCGGTTGATGGCGTATCAGGGGTAACGGTTGATCTGGAAAAAGCCGAGGCCACCATTGAAATGGATACGCATATCCCTTTGGAAAGATTCAAAGCAGCCCTTGCGCATGCCCCGGGATCATATACCATACATGAAAATGGTGAATCCCATCATGGAAATAATCAGGCGGAACGGCAAACCCCTACAAGAGGCAACGGCCGCTTTTACTGCCCCATGCACTGCGAAGGGGACAAAACCTATAACGAACACGGCGACTGCCCTGTTTGTGGGATGGACCTGGTGCAGGAGCAACATGCGATGGGATCCGGAGGCACACAGTTCACCTGCCCCATGCACCCGGAGATCGTACAGGACAGACCTGGATCCTGCCCCATATGCGGGATGGATCTGGTACCCATGAAACCCGACATTTCAGCAGAGGAAAAAAAATACAAGGAACTCCTGAGGAAATTTTGGTTGGCTGTGGCATTCACAGCCCCCATCTTTGTAATCAGCATGTCTGAAATGCTGGAAGGTAACCCCCTCAATGAATTACTTTCCATGAAATATTGGAACTGGATACAGTTTGCCCTTTCGTTACCGGTTGTTTTTTATGCCACCTGGATGTTCTTCCGCAGGGCATACCGGTCTGTCCTGACCTGGAATTTGAATATGTTTACCCTGATTGGTATTGGCGCCGGGGTAGCCTGGATTTTCAGCCTTGCAGGTATGTTGGTACCCGACATTTTTCCGGACCAGTTCAAAACCCAGGCCGGAACGGTCCATGTTTATTTCGAAGCGGCTACAGTAATCCTCACCCTGGTATTGCTTGGACAGTTGCTTGAGGCCAAAGCTCACAGCAAAACCAACGATGCCGTAAAGGAATTGTTGAAACTGGCTCCCAATAAAGCCATTCGCGTTGTTGAAGGCGAGGAGGAAGAGATCGCTATTGATGCTATTAGTGTTGACGACATTCTCAAAGTCAAGCCTGGAGAAAGGATCCCCGTTGACGGGGTGATTACGGAAGGAGAGCCTGGCATAGACGAGTCCATGATAACCGGGGAACCCATCCCGGTCGGTAAGGTAGCCGGCGATAAGGTTAGTAGTGGCACTATCAACGGGAACCAGGTATTTCTGATGCGCGCTGAAAAAGTAGGTGCTGATACGTTGCTCTCCCAGATAATAGATATGGTGAACAAGGCCAGCAGGAGCCGTGCCCCTATCCAGAACCTTGCAGACAGGGTTTCTTCGTACTTCGTACCCGCTGTGGTCCTGATAGCCCTGGTCACCTTCGTTGTCTGGGCTGTGTGGGGTCCCGAACCTGCTTATGTTTACGGATTGGTGAACGCTATTGCGGTACTGATTATTGCATGTCCGTGTGCCCTAGGGTTGGCAACGCCTATGAGCGTGATGGTGGGTGTTGGCAAGGGAGCGAAGAACGGCGTGCTTATCCGTAATGCGGAAGCTCTGGAGCTTATGAATAAAATAGATACCCTGGTAATAGATAAAACCGGGACCATCACTGAGGGTAAACCCACAGTTGAAAAAGTGGGGCATTACGGAGGTGAATTCACGGATCAGGATGTTTTAACATATATTGTTGCCCTTAATCAGAACAGTGAGCACCCCCTGGCAGCTGCCACCCTGGCATATGGAAAGGACAAGGGGGTCGAAATACGTAAGGCAGTTGGATTTAATGCCATTACTGGCAAAGGGGTGGAAGGCAGGGTGAATGGAAAAAACGTGAGCCTGGGTAACCTGGCGATGATGGAGCATGCACAGGCCAAAGTCCCCGATGCACTGAAAGAGGAAGCCGGCAGTTTCCAGCGTCAGGGGAAGACGGTTTCTTACCTGGCCATAGACAGGCAGGCCGTGGGTTATGTCGTAATTGGCGACAAGATCAAAACTACAAGTGCCGATGCCATAAAGGCTTTAAAGCAAAAAGGAATAGCTGTGATCATGTTAACCGGCGATAACCAGGATACTGCAGCTGCCGTTGCAGGGGCGGTGGGGCTAACCAATTTTAAGGCGGGAGTACTGCCTCAGGACAAGCTTAAGGAAGTGGAAATTCTGCAGGGAGAGGGAAGGAAAGTGGCTATGGTGGGTGATGGGATCAACGATGCCCCGGCCCTTGCCAAAAGCGATGTGGGGATAGCCATGGGTACTGGTACTGATGTGGCAATAGAAAGTGCAAATATTACCCTGGTAAAAGGCGACTTACAAGGGATTGTTAAGGCCAGGAACCTGAGTGAAAAGGTGGTTGGTAACATCAGGCAGAATTTGTTTTTTGCCATGGTGTATAATACTCTTGGGATCCCGGTTGCCGCGGGGGTACTCTTTCCCTTTTTCGGGATACTATTATCGCCGATGATCGCGGCTGCGGCAATGAGTTTCAGTTCGGTTTCAGTAATCGGGAACGCCCTTCGCCTGAAGTCGGCTAAATTAATTTGAATTTTACATGGTAAAGAGAAAAACAGTGTTGGCAGTCCGCAAGGCACATCGCTACCTTGGCATTTTTATCGGGATTCAGTTTCTCTTTTGGACTATCAGCGGCATCTATTTCAGCTGGACTGACCTTGATGAGATTCACGGAGATCATTACCGGAAAACATCAGTGTCTGTGAAGGGTTTCGAAGGGTTAAATCCGCCCTCACTGCCTGCGGGGGAGAAAATTAACTCGCTTGCTTTGCGACAGCTGGGTAATGAACCCTATTATTTTATTAATGGAAGATTATTGGTTCATGCCAGAACAGGCACGGTACAAAAAGAGGTTTCGGCTAGTCAGGCCCGCCTGGTGGCGGGTTTGCATATGAAGGACGGCCTCGTAATACGGAAGGTGGAAAAGATCAGTGAACTCGACGCACACCACGAATACAGGGGTCATCCACTTCCGGCCTATGTAGTGCATTATGATCACCCAAAGAATGTCAGGGCTTATATTTCTGCTGTTGACGGAAGTTTTCAAAGCGTTCGCCACCGGGACTGGAGATGGTTCGATTTTCTTTGGATGACTCATACTATGGATTATAATGGAAGGGATAATTTTAATACTACCGTCCTCAGGGGCTTTTCCGTTGTAGGACTGATAACTGTTCTGAGCGGCTTTACACTTTGGTATGTTAGTTCCACTACTATTCGCAGAGTGGGCAGAAAGACAAGAAGCCTTTTTAAATTGAAGCAATCTACTCGAAATAACGTTTAATATTGTAATTATGAAAAGAAAACAGCTCATTTATGTGCTTGCCGCCCTGTTTGCCGGCCTGGCAGCGGGCTATCTCCTTTTCTATAGTCCCGATGGGAAAGGCGATGCCCATATGCATCCTGAAGATGCTCAGGCAGGCCAGGTCTGGACCTGTTCCATGCATCCTCAGATTCAGCAGCCGGAACCGGGGGATTGCCCAATTTGCGGGATGGACCTCATTCCTGTCGATGGGGAGACATTGGCAATGCAGGATGGCCAGTTTTCCCTGACCGAGAATGCCATAGCCTTGGCGAATATCCGGACAATTACGGTTGGTGGCGCGGAAGCTACCGGAAGGCCGTTGCTGCTGAGCGGGAAAATCAAAGAAAATGAAGAGGGAAATGCCATACAAGCCAGTTATTTTGAAGGCCGGATTGAAGATCTTTTTGTAAATACCACGGGGGAAGCGGTTCGCAAAGGCCAGAAATTGGCTACTATCTATTCCCCTGAACTGGTGGCTGCGCAACAGGAATTGCTGAGCGCGGGTACTCTCAGGAATACACAGCCAGCGCTATATGAAGCCGTCAGGAATAAACTCAAACTTTGGAAATTAACCGAAAGCCAGATCAATGCAATTGAGACATCAGCCAGGGTTCAGGAATATTTCCCGGTATATGCCACTGTCACAGGAACCGTGACGGAAAAAATGGTGCGGGAGGGAGATTATGTCAATCAAGGGCAGCCCCTGTTCAAAATAGCAAACCTGTCGTCGGTCTGGGCAGTTTTCGACGCCTATGAAAACCAATTACCCGCACTTACCACCGGACAGGAGATCCTTATCCGTTCCAACGCCTATCCCAATGAACAAATAAAAGGGAATATAGATTTTATTGACCCCCTGTTCGATACAGGGAGCAGGACAGTGGAGGTACGTGCGGTTATACAGAATAGCAACGGCCGTCTAAAACCGGGCATGTTTGTAAAAGGACAGGTTGCCACAAAGGCTTCCGGCGAAGCTACTGATCAGATCTCCCTTCCTTCAAGCGCTGTATTATGGACTGGCGAACGGTCTTTGGTTTATGTGAAAGTCAGGCCTTCCGAACCAGTATTTGAAATGCGGGAAGTTACCCTGGGGGAGCCTTCCGGGGAAGACAATGTTCAGGTATTGCAGGGCTTGCAGCGCGGGGAAGAGGTGGTAGTGAACGGAACTTTTACAATTGATGCCGCGGCACAGCTAAAAGGAATGAAGTCTATGATGAATCCCTCGGGAGGCGTTGTTGCCACCGGTCACGAAGGACATACAGGTATGCAACCTGAGATGGCTCCCCAGGGGAAAGCCAGAGAGCGAGCAAGGCTTCCATCGGATTATCAGAGAGGCATTATAAGGGCTTTGGAGCCGTATTTTCGAATGAAGGACGCCTTGGTAGCGGGTAAACATGCTGATGCGGCAGCATCGGCAAAGGAAGCAGCATCCGCGTTCAAAGGGCTGTCTGCGACTAATCTGGGAGATGGGCAACAGGAAATGCATGGACAGGTGATGGAAAAGCTTTCGCGCATAGGGGGACTTACCGAACTGGAGGAACAGCGCAACCACTTTATAGGTCTGAACCGGGCACTGGTCTCCCTCACCCAAGGCCTTCACGACCTGGATAGAGTCATTTATGTTCAACACTGCCCGATGGCCAACAACAATGAAGGCGCCTACTGGCTTAGTACCGACAAGGAGATCCGGAACCCATATTACGGGGTGGCCATGCTTAGCTGCGGCAGTGTAACGGATTCACTCAAATAAGCCACAGTTTGCATCAGCCAGGCCGCCTTAAGGAAATAGCCTTTCTCTTCCTGAAACTGGGGCTGATTGCCTTTGGAGGCCCGGCCGCACATATTTCCATGCTCGAGGAGGAAGTAGTCAGGAAGCGCAAATGGATGAGCAGGCAGCACTTTCTTGACCTGGTGGGCGCGACTAACCTGATACCCGGGCCAAATTCAACAGAGATGACCATGCATTGCGGGCATGAACGGGCTGGCTGGAAAGGCTTGTTCGTCGCGGGCACCTGTTTTATTATCCCGGCAGTTGTCCTCACCGGCCTTTTGGCTTACCTGTACGTTGAATACGGTACTGTCCCTGCCATTGAGCCATTTTTGTATGGAATCAAACCCGCGGTCCTGGCTATTATTCTATCAGCAATTTATAAACTTGGAAAGAAAGCACTTAAGAATTGGCAACTAGGTTTAATTGGCGCGGCTGTTGTGATGGCTTCTCTCCTGGGAGTAAACGAAATAACGGCAATCCTGGCGGCAGGGCTGCTAGGAATACTTTGGTATGCGCTGTTTCGGGCCCATCCCGGAACGTTGAATAACCAGTCGTTTATCCCCCTGCTGTTTAGCGGTGGTGCGGCTGCAGCACTGGGGACATCTGTTTCAAATACCAAATTATTTCTTGTTTTTCTAAAGGTGGGAGCTGTCTTATTTGGCAGCGGTTATGTATTGGTGGCCTATCTGGATGCCGAGCTGGTGGAGAAACTGGCGTGGCTTACCAGGCCTCAACTACTTGATGCCATAGCCATAGGACAATTCACTCCCGGCCCTGTGCTTTCTACCGCTACTTTTATCGGGTACCAGATTAACGGGGTTTACGGAGCCATTGCGGCGACGCTGGGAATTTTCCTGCCATCTTTCTTTTTTGTCCTCCTGCTTAATCCAGTTGTGCCGAAATTACGGAAATCGGCCTGGGCGGCTGCGTTCCTTGATGCGGTGAATATAGGGGCCGTAGGGGTGATGATAGGGGTTACTATCCGTCTTGGCGAAGAAGTACTCACAGACTGGAAAGGTTGGTTGATTGCTTTACTAAGCATTGCCATAAGCTTCAGTTGGAAGCGAGTAAGTTCGTTATACATTGTAGTCGGAGGGGCGGTGCTTGGTTATTTCCTGCATCTACTGGCGACTTAGGGTTCAAGGTTCAATGTTTATGTATGCCTTGAATAAGTTTTCACGCTCCTTTATCCCGGGGCTACAACAAAACAAATACGATTTTAAACAAATCAACCAGTCCTTGTCAGCATCAGCAAACGCTCATTTCATTGCTGCGTCGATCAGCAGAGTTTTATTAAAATTAAAACTCAGAACTGTAGGGGGCCTCTAAACCCCACCCCGGTTAAAGTTAGGTCGTCTGCCTGCAGGAATCATGCAGGCGCTTGAGTTCAAGGTTCAAAGTTCAAGGGATGAGCATGCGTCCTTCGTACTTCGTACTTCCTGCCTGCTTTCCCAACACCGCCCCTCAGTATAGCAGAGCTTCAAAATTATATCGTAGTCAGACAGGGGACTTCGAACCCCACCCCGGTTAAAGTTAGGTCGTCTGCCTGCAGGAATCATGCAGGCGCTTGAGTTCAAGGTTCAAGGTTCAGAGTTCAAGGGATGAGCATGCCTGAATAAGGTTGCCCTTTTATGAGTTTATTTCAGATCTCAAAGGGGAACACCTATCACCCTCCCCGGTTAAAGTTATTCCGATTGACTGCAAGAAAGAAGCAGGGAACCGGGGGTACAAGGCACTTTGGTTCAAGATTCAAAGTTCAAGGAAAGATAGAGTACCAATTTGTAGCCACATTTCACTACTTCGTACCTTGCACCTCGTAATTCGTATGGCCGGCTTATTTCGTATCTTTTCTCCTTGAAACACGCGTTAAAGTTGTGCAACCCAATGAAACTGCCGCAATTTTTTTTCTTATTCCTTATAGCAGCTCCTATACTGCAGGCACAAAGCTTATTGCCGCCTGTAGATAATTACGAACCTTTCCTGTACAAGGCGGCCAGCAAGAACTGGGGTCTTGCCGCGAACGAGGCCGGGGAACTCTTTGCTGCAAATAACAGCGGACTGCTTCATTTCAACGGGGAATTATGGCGGTTATACAGGCTTCCTAACAATACGGTCATCCGGTCTGTATGTTACGCCGACGGTAAAGTTTACACTGGCTCCTACGAAGAATTCGGATACTGGACTCCGGATGAAGTGGGCGAACTGGTATACACATCACTGACACATCTGATTAAGAATCATGTTTTCACAAGTGAAGAATTCTGGGAGATTTTACCATTTGGTAATAGGATCGTCTTCAGGTCTTTCTCTGCCCTTTACTTTTATTCGGGTAATACGATCGATGTGATAGACCCCCCCCTGGTTATTACGGATATTATTGAATATGAAGGGGACCTTATCGCCGCTGGGGAAGCCAGTGGATTATACCGCCTTCGGGAAGAGGCGCTGGAGCCACTGCCCGGACAAGAATTGTTGCAGGGCCTCTCTGTTTCAGACATGATAATCGGCAGCGAAGGGCTACTGGTAGGGACAAACCTGGAAGGCTGTTTTCTATGGGAGGGGAATAACCTCAGCCCGTGGGCACACGCGATTAATGATGAACTGAAACAGCAGCAATTAAACAAAATGCTCTATCTCACCAATGGTGACATGGTGTTTGGCACTATTAAAAATGGCATATACCTCTACGATAAATCTATGGGGCAGGTTAAATCCATAAACAAGATCGCAGGTTTGCAAAACAATACCGTGCTTGCCCTCCTTCAGAATGACAACCAGCTCTGGGTGGGCGAAGATAATGGCATAGACCGAATCCAGCTAAACAACCCATTTACCTATTTTACGGATAATACAGGTACTTTGGGCACCCTTTACGACCTCGGGGTCTATACGGACAAGGTCATTTTGGGAAGCAACACTGGCATTTATTTTCTTAAGAACGACTCCCTTCAATTCGTGGAAGGTTCTCAGGGTCATGTATGGGACCTGGAGGTAGTGGAGGGCGACTTACTATGTGGCCACAATACGGGGACGTTTCTTTTGAATAACGGTCAGCTCGAAAAAGTCTCATCATTTTCAGGAGGTTACGGTATGGTGAAGATCCCGGAAACCGGCTCCTCCTATTTGCAGGGCACATACAATGGGCTGGTTAAATATGGTAAAGACGATACCGGAAAATGGGAGGTACAGCAGGTTGAGGGCCTTGGGTTCCCCATAAGGTACCATTGTTTTGAAGACCAGTATACCCTTTGGGTGGCACACACCTATAAGGGGCTTTATCGGGTTAAGCTCGACAGTACTTATAGGAAAGTAGTCAACATTCATCAGATCAACGACGGGGAATTGCCAAACGACTATAATATTAAATTATATAAAATAAAGAATCAGCTGGTTGTGTTAAGCGACGGCAGTTGGTATAAGTATGATCCGATTCTTGGTAAAATAGTCCTTTTTGATGAATTTCAGGTTTACAATGGGATGAACCTGATTCATCATGAAGACGGCGGCTATTGGTTTATCAGTAATGAAGAATCCAAGGAAGTGGTCTTTACCGATCTGCGTGGAGATAATCTTATTTTAGACGAAGAGATTCTGGTACAGCGCCTGGCGTCTGAGGCGGAGAATATTATTAAGCAGAACGATTCCATTTTTTATTTTACGCTGACCAATGGATTTGCCCGCCTGAACCTTTCGCAGTTCAGGAAAACCATGTCATCTTTTGAATTACCGGAACCAAACATCCAGGGCTTCAGAGATACCGGCGGGAGGAAACCCCTCAATCGGGATGTGGTAGAGATTCCCTATAAGGATTCCAGGGAACTGCATGTTGAGGTTTCAGCCGCCAGCTTGTTAAACCCCCGTTATTATTACGAACTTGAAGGACCCATCAGACAAGCGAACATTACGGATTATGGCACCCTTGATTTCCAGAATTTGCCCTATGGCAGTTACGAGTTAAAGGTGTCTACCATAGGGGCAGACAATAATAGGTCGCCCCATAACAGCATAGAATTTCGTATCAGGCCGCCCTGGTACCTGTCTACGGTGAGTATTATTGTGTATGCCCTTCTCCTGGTAACCGCCATTTTTATTGCCCGCTGGTATAATCATCAAAAGTTGAGGAAACGGCAGCTGAATATCAAGAGGCAAATGCATAAGGAACACCAGAAACGGCTGGCACAGATGGAAAAGGATAAACTGGCCCGTGAGATTAAACGCAAGCAAAATGAGTTAACCGGCAGTACTATGCAAGTAGCAAAGAAAAATGAGCTAATCCTTGAACTTAAGGGACTATTGCAAATGAACAGGGAGAAGTTCACCAATCAACAGCGTTATCGGGCATTTATGAAAAAACTGAATAATTCCATCAACGATTCGCAGGATTGGAAAAAGTTTGAGGTGAATTTTAACGAACTGCACGAAGATTTTTTTGAAACCCTGCTTCAGAAATACCCTCGGCTCACTCCCAAAGATTTGAAACTTTGTGCTTATTTAAAAATGAATTTATCTACCAAGGAAATTGCGCCCCTGATGGGAATTTCCGTAAGAGGAGTGGAAATCCACCGCTACAGACTTCGGAAAAAACTTCACCTCGATGGGGCACAGAATATCTCCAACTTTCTCATAACGCTTAAATAAGCACATTTTTCTAAATATAACCTGCTGATATTCTGTTATATCCAATTACATCATTACTACATCATTGTGTTAATTTTTTTTAGATTATAAGCCGCTGCATTACTGCAACAACAGAGATAGCAGGGGTTTACAGCGGAGTTACTTGTGATGTAGGAATTATGTAGGCCTTACTTCAGCTTTTACCCCGTCTAATTGTTAAATTAGCAATAATATAACCTAATTATTGAACGATTATGAAAATGAGAAATACATTTTTATTAATATTCCTATTGTTGTCTCCCCTGGTTCCTTGGGCGCAGGAAAACATTACAGTTAGCGGAAACGTAACGGATCAGGACGGCCAGCCGCTACCCGGATCCAGTGTAGTTGTTGAAGGAACTACGATTGGTACCCAAACTGATTTTGACGGAAACTTTTCTCTTGATAATGTGCCGTCAGAGGCTACCCTGATTTTCAGTTACCTGGGGTTTACAACGCAGGAAGTTCCCGTTAACGGACAAAGTTCAATTGAGGTAGCATTGCAGGAAGACGCCCAGGCGCTGGATGAGGTGATTGTAGTGGGCTATGGAACTGCCAGGAAACGTGATCTGGCCGGTTCAATTGTTAAGGTTGATGGCGATGTGGTTGCCGACAAACCCAATGCCAACCCGGTTGCTTCCCTGCAAGGAAAGGTAGCCGGGTTATCTGTAGTTAATTCGGGACAGCCGGGCCAGGAACCGGATATACGTATCAGGGGTACGGTGAGCAGAAACCAAACCAAACCATTATACGTGGTTGATGGAATTTTTAGCGAAGACATAAGCTATATCAATCCGAATGACATAGAGTCCATAGAATTATTGAAAGATCCATCTTCCCTGGCCATATTCGGAGTAAGAGGGGCGAATGGAGTAATACTGGTTACAACCAAGAAAGCAAGGGAAGGTAGTTTAAACATCGCTTTTTCAACCTCAACCGGTGTTAAATATATAACCGGCAAACCGGAGCTGGCCGATGCCAGCCTGTTTAGAACATTATACGATGAACGATTGGTTAATGATGGTTTAGAGCCATATGCCTCATATGAACTATTCAATGGCAATACCGATTGGATCGACCAAATAAAAAATGATGGAGCCACTGTACAAAATACCAATTTAAGTATCCAAAGCGGTACTGAAAAAAACAAACTAAGTATTGGGTTGGGGTATTTAAAGGAAGAGGGGATTATACGAAATGAAGAACTGCAAAGAATTACCTTTAATATAAATAATGAAGTAAACCTTTCCAATAACTTAAAAGTTGGTATTGGAATAAATGGCGTAAAATCAGATTTACCAGGGCCACCCCCCAATAGCCCTTATAATTTTGGCGCTGCCCTGATAGCAACGCCTGTAGTGAGTCCTTTTAATTCGGATGGTGTATATAATCAATTACCTATTGCTATTGGTGGAGCGCAGGTAGGCAACCCTTTGCTTGTGGTAAATGAGAGGTTACCGGCCACTGTAAATGACGCCTACCGTTTTGTGGGCAATGTTTTTGCGGAATTAAGATTCTTAAAGGACTTTACCTTCAGGACTGCCTATATGGGTAATTATGGCATCCAAAAAGGCAGAGGTTATTCTCCTCTTACACCGGTGTATGTTGCTGAGAGCGATGAAATTGCCAACTTTTCAGGACAAATATTAACAAGTGTTTCACAATACAATAATACCAAACAGGATTTTCAACAGGATTACTTGTTAACGTATACGAAAGATATTGGAGATCATAGTATTACAGCATTATTGGGCTATACCACTTTTCAGGAATATTTAGAAAACATTAATGGTTCGGTAAGACAACTTGCAGGTGGGGAACCTATTCCGAATGATCCGAGATGGTGGTATTTAAATGTGTTTCCGTTTGGCGACCAGGACACAAGGATTTCCAATTCCACACAATGGGACAGGGCCACCTCGTCGGGTTTATTTCGGGTCTTATATAATTACCAGGGGAAATATATCTTAAACGGTTCATTTAGAAGGGATTCTTCTTCAGAATTACCAAAGGATACGAGAGCTCAGAATTTTTGGTCAGTGGGTGCAGCCTGGGAATTGAGCAGAGAAAAATTTATGGAAAGCAGCGCTGTAAACTATTTAAAGATCAAGGGGTCCTATGGGGAATTAGGGAATCAATATAATGCGGTAAATTATCCGTATTTGCCTAATTATCAATTAGGGGCGTCAGCAGTATTAGGAAATCCACAAGGTATTATTCCTGCTTATGTTTTAGCCTATAGGAATACGAATGACCTAAAATGGGAAACTATTACTTCGTATGAAGCAGGTTTTGAACTGGCAACTTTCGATAGCAGATTGAGATTTGAAGCGGCCTATTATAACAAACTGACTAAAGATTTATTGGTATTTGTTGCAAGGGGGAGTGAACAATTTTACACCAATGCCGGGGAAATTGAAAACAAAGGTTTTGAATTTTCAACCTCCTGGAACGATGAAGTGGGATCGGATTTTCGATATTCATTAAGCGGAAATTTAGCGACCGTAGATAATACCGTAAATTCTGTGGTGGAGCCTGGTTTTGAACTTTTTGCCGGACCTACCCGGACAAGCGAAGGCTTTCCTATCGGATCATTTTTTGGATATGTAGTTGAAGGGCTCTATCAGTCGAATCTCGATATTCAAAACTCTCCTCCCAGCACTTTAGGGGATTATGGCCCCGGAGATTTTAAATATAGAGACGTGGATGGTGATGGTGAAATAACAGAAGATGACAGAACCGTAATAGGAAATCCAACTCCCGATTTTACGTATGGCGCGAGTTTAAATCTTGCCTATAAAAACCTCTCCCTCGACATTGACGTACAAGGGGTTTACGGAAATGAGGTATGGCGGAATTGGGGAAATGGAAGCACTTTTGCCCAATTTAATTACAGAGCGGCAAGAGAGGACAGATGGATAGGCGGGGGGACTTCAAACTGGGAGCCCAGGTTAACGGAAGCATCGGGTTATAACAAACTAAACTCTACCTATAATATAGAAGATGGGAGTTATGTAAGAATCAGGAATGTTCAATTGGCTTACAACTTTGCGCCATTGTCTGTAAAAGGCTTTGAGATTAAAAACATGAAACTATATATCAATGCGCAGAATTTGTATACCTGGAAACACAATTCCGGATTTACCCCGGAAGCTGGTGGTACCCCAATAGAATTTAGTATTGATAACGGCGGATATCCCTTGCCTGTAATAACAAGCTTAGGGTTTAACGTATCATTTTAATAACATTTTAGAATAAAGGTATTGTATTATGAAAAAAGATGCATTCTTCATTATTAAATATGGGTTAGGGGCACTTCTTATGATATCATCCGGTAATTCGTGTACCAGTGATCTCTTAGATACCAAGCCTTTAGGAGTTGCTACGGTAGGAGACCTTGCAACGGGCGGCTTTGAAGCAGATGCGTTTGGATTGTACGGGCAACTTAGAGATTCCGGAGTTTCAAACTGGACGAGGTTTTGGTTTCAAAGCATTCGTTCAGATGATGCCGAAAAAGGTAGTTCGGCTGGTGATCAGGCGCAGGGAGGAAGTGATTTCAATGAATTTAATTATACGATTGATAGTGGGTTTAACAATGAGAACTGGAATGATCATTACCGTGTTATTAATGCCTGTAATGATCTAATCGATGCTATCGAAGTTTCCGGGTTGACTGATCCAGGGACTATTGTAAATATGGCGGAAGCGCGAATGATCAGGGCATTCCTTTATTTCGACTTAAGGAGGGATTATGGTGAGGTTCCTATAGTTGATGAAAAAATCACAGAAGTAACAGACGGGAATAACCCAAAATCCAGTGTGGCAGAAGTAGATGCCTTTATAGAAACTGATCTGGAGTTTGCAAGCGAGAATTTGCCCTTGACCTGGCCGTCTATCCATGTGGGAAGGGCTACGAAAGGATTTGCCGACGGTTTACTGGCTAAACTCTATTTATATCAGGAAAAATACGCTGCTTCCTTGGAAAAAAGCCGGGAAGTAATCAATTCAGGCGTTTATTCATTAGAACCTTCTTATAAGGTATTATTCGGTATCGATGGTAACAATTCCGTTGAATCAATCTTTGAAATACAACAATT
Source organism: uncultured Flavobacteriaceae bacterium (assembly GCA_964434565.1). Classification (GTDB taxonomy): domain Bacteria; phylum Bacteroidota; class Bacteroidia; order Flavobacteriales; family Flavobacteriaceae; genus Zeaxanthinibacter. Next base: position 19,529 of record CAYSVQ010000187.1, read on the forward strand.
AGTCACAGCATCCGGCCAGGAATTTGGCAATACGTACTACCAATCACAGGGAGTAAGAGGCACCGGCACATGGGATCTTGGCTGGGGGTTTAACGTACCCACTCAAAATTTAGTGGATGCTTATGAACCGGATGATCCCAGGAAAAACCATACTATCCTCGTCTCGGGTGAAGATGATGGTGGTTATGGCGGCGGGGTCCTGCCCGGTACTCCCCCGCTGGATCAATTATATTGGAACAAAAAAGCCTATACGGAAGCTTCTGACAGGGCAAGATTCAGCCTGAGATTTAATCTTTGGGAAAATATAAAAATTCTTCGGTATGCCGACGTTCTTCTAATGGCAGCTGAAGCTGCATTCCAAACAGGACAAACAGCTATCGCAACTGGATATTTAAACGAGGTAAGGGCAAGGGCAAGAGATGGGGCAAACGTGCTTCCGGATGTAGTGGCAACTTTGGAAGCCATCAAGCACGAAAGGAGAATAGAATTGGCTATGGAAGGGGAGCGTTTTTATGATTTGGTTCGCTGGGGAGACGCTCCGGCCATGTTGGGCGATTTAGGTTTTGAAGCCAGAAATGAGTGGTATCCGATCCCTCAGACGGCGATCGATCAATCGAATGGGGTATTGGTGCAAAATCCAAATTATTGATGCCAGGATAAATTAAAATTAGTTATGAAAAAGAGAATTCAGTTAATTAGAAAAGCTACCTATATAACAGTAGCGACATTGTTATTGGTTGGCTGTCAGAATATGGACACGCCTCCATTTGGAGATTATGAATTGGATGCCGGTGTGGTAACCATTATCTCTCCTGCAGAAGGAGCCGCTATTAAGGTTTTTGAAGAGGTTACCTCATTGGATATAGAAATAGAGGTCCATGATGATAATGTGGTTAGTGAAATCTCAATCGCCATTGACGGTACTGAGATTACCAACTTAAGTGGTTTCAGTAATCCTCGTCATATATCGGAAACATACACCTATAATGGTTTAACGAATGGGGAACATACTTTAACTGTAACATCCACAGATATTAATGGCAAATCGACATCCGCCGAGGTTAATTTTAGCAAGGAACCGCCATACACCCCAACCTTCGATGGTGAAATTTTGTATATGCCTTTTGACGGTGATTATAGAGATTTGGTAGGCGGTAATTTAGCTGACGAGGTTGGGTCACCGGGGTTTGCAGGTTCCGGTCTTGAAGGTTCAAATGCATTTAAGGGCGCAGCCGATTCTTATTTAACAAGACCGACAGATGGGCTTTTAAATTCGGAATTCAGTGCAACTTTCTGGATAAACACCAATACGAGTCCAGACAGGGCCGGGATATTGACAATTAGCCCGGAAGATACCGCAAATCCTGGTAATCCGAATAACAGGTCAAGTGGCTTTAGATTGTTCAGGGAAGACGTTGGCGGAGAGCAGGTGCTTAAACTGAATATCGGCAGCGGCGGTGATAACTGGTTTGATGGTGGTGCGGCTGCAGCTTTGCCAATAGGTGAGTGGGCTCATGTAGCAATAAGCATTGGCGTAGCAGAGGCAACTGTGTTTATAAATGGGCAGGTAGTCAGCCAGGGTGGATTTCCCGGGCTCGATTGGACGGGCTGTGACTTGCTGTCTATTGCCTCCGGAGCTCCCAGGTTTGTAGAATGGGGACATCTTTCGGAAGAAAGTACAATTGATGAACTCCGTATCTTCAATAAAGCATTGTCACAGGCGGATATTCAGGTGATGATCAATTCGGCCAATCCTTACACACCTCAGTATCCAGGGGAGTCTTTCTACATGCCTTTTGATAATGGTTTTGTGAATCTGGTTGGCAATATAGCCGCTACCCAGGTTGGATCGCCTCAAATAGCTGCTGATGCCTATGAAGGATCAGGCACCTATGCAGGCGCTGCCGATTCCTATGTAACATATCCTGCGGATGGATTAACCACCCCTGAGTTCAGCGCCAGTATGTGGTACAGACTAAACAATGATCCGGACCGCGCAGGTATTTTAGCAATCAGTCCTGAAGACCTTGCCAATGCCGGTTATCCGGATATTCAGAATAACAGAGCGTCAGGCATCAGGTTGTTCAGGGAAGATGTTGGTGGAGACCAAGTGCTGAAACTAAATATCGGTAGTGGTGGTGATAATTGGTTCGACGGCGGCGCTGCCGCAGCTCTTCCGGCAGGCGAATGGGCGCATCTTGCAGTAAGTATAGGTGCAACCGAAGCAACGGTATATATAAATGGCGTAGCGGTTAGCAGCGGGACATTTCCAGGGCTTGACTGGACTGGCTGTGATGCCATTTCCATTATGTCCGGTGCTCCGAGGTTTACAGAATGGGGTCATTTATCCGATCTTAGTAATTTGGACGAATTGCGATTTTTTGATAAGGCATTGTCAGCCGAAGAAGTTGCTGCCGTTTTCGGTGGTGAGGTTACACCTCCGTACTTTGGCGCCACTTTATATATGCCTTTTAATGGGGACAATATCGATAAATCCCGCAATGTTGCGGCAACAGTTGTTGGCACTACCGGGTTTTCAGGTGAAGGTAAATTGGGATCCGATTCATTTGAAGGTGCTGCGGACTCTTATTTAACTTTTCCATCCAATGGATTAACCACCCCTGAATTCAGCGCATTAATGTGGTTCAAATTAAACAATACTCCGGACCGCAGTGGTATTTTAACAATCGGTCCCGAAGACCTGGCCAATGCCAGTTATCCGGATATTCAAAATAACAGGGCATCAGGTATCCGATTGTTCAGGGAAGATGTTGGCGGGGATCAGGTGCTTAAACTGAATATTGGTACCGGCGCTGACAATTGGTTCGACGGCGGTGCGGCTGCTGCTTTGCCATTAGATGAATGGGCGCATGTTGCGATAAGTATTGCCGCAGCAGAGGCAACAGTATATATAAATGGCGAAGTGGTAAGCAGTGGGCCCTTTCCAGGACTCGATTGGACCGGTTGCGACCTTATTTCCATTATGTCAGGTGCCCCGAGATTTACAGAATGGGGCCATTTATCTGATCTCAGTTATCTTGATGAACTGTACTTTTTTGACTGGGCTCTTACACAGGCCGAAATTCAAACCATTATAGCGGCAGAATAAATGAATTTAAAGGCTTCAGAAGCAGACCAAAATGCCTTGGGATTCCCATACCTTTTGTGAGTTAGTTTTAATTAGTTTTTAGTTAGTTCAATTTAGCTGCATTCCTTAGTTGGAATGCAGCTAAATTTTCTCAAATAATCGTATAAAATGCTGCAGTACATAAACAATAGAAATTTGGCTTTGTTGATTATCCTTTTGCTTTTTCTTAACTGTAATACGCGCAAAAGGGATATCCAAAATGGAGATACCGCACATCCTCAAAAAGCCTTTTCTGATGAGGAAATTTTAGATTCTATACAGAAACAGACATTCAACTATTTCTGGGAAGGAGCGGAGCCCAACTCCGGCCTTGCGAGGGAACGAATCCATCTGGATGGCATATACCCCAGTAATGATCAGGATATAATCACTATCGGGGGTTCAGGTTTTGGGCTGATGGCCATCCTCGTGGGGGTGGAACGTGGCTTTATAAGTCGCGAACAGGCGTTGGATCGATACGAGAAGGCATTGGGTTTTCTAAGGAAGGCCGACCGTTTCCACGGGGCATGGCCACATTGGCTGGATCCCGACGGGAATGTTTCTCCGTTCAGTGAGAAGGATAACGGTGGCGACCTCGTGGAAACCGCTTTTTTAATCCAGGGCTTGCTAACGGTTAAAGAATATTTTAAAGGCGGCAATGAGCGGGAGGAACGCCTGACGGAAAACATTCAACAACTCTGGGAAGAAGTAGAGTGGGACTGGTATACCCAGGGAGGACAGGACGTTCTTTACTGGCACTGGTCGCCCGAGTACGGCTGGGAAATGAATTTCCCGGTGGGCGGCTATAACGAATGCCTCATTATGTACGTGCTGGCCGCGGCTTCCCCAACTCACCCGATAACGCTCGAGG
>CAYSVQ010000188.1:0-15642 GCA_964434565.1 uncultured Flavobacteriaceae bacterium
AGAAGAAAAAAGCCCCGATAACAAAACGGGTAAAAAGCAGGAAGAAGCCGAAGTAACCGAATCAAACGCTACGGAAGATCCCGGTGATAAGGATGAACAGGGTACCGAAATCCCCGAAGGTGTCGAGATTATTAAAATGCCAAGGCTGAGTGATACCATGGAAGAAGGCACCGTTGCCGCCTGGCTTAAGAAGGTAGGAGATGAAGTGGAGGAGGGTGATATTCTTGCCGAAATTGAAACCGACAAGGCCACTATGGAATTTGAATCCTTCTATTCCGGAATTCTGTTACATATTGGCATTCAGGAAGGCGACTCTGCCCCGGTTGATGAAGTGCTTGCTGTTATAGGCCCCAAAGGCACAGATGTTGATACCGTATTAAAAGCAAAGCCGGGACAAAAAGCGAAGAAAGCCGCAACTGAAGATAAAGAAAAGCAGAAACCTGCCGCGACCTCGTCAGAGGATACTTCTTCGGCAGCAACCGATGATGCACAGCGCATATTTGTTTCGCCTTTGGCCCGTAAAATGGCTGAGGACAAAGGAATCAAACTGGGAGAAGTTAAAGGTAGTGGTGATAACGGCCGGATCATCCGCCGGGATATAGAAAATTTCAAACCGAAGGAAAAGCCTGCCAAAGAAGATGCCTCTGCTGTCGCAAGCCAGGATGCTCCGGCCATTTCCATGGCTCTGCCCACAGGGGAAGAACGCAGCGAGGAAGTTAAAAATTCCCAGATGCGCAAGACTATAGCTAAACGCCTGGCCGAGTCTAAGTTCAGTGCGCCGCATTATTACCTTACCATTGAAGTTGATATGGACAATGCCAAGGCATCCAGGGAGCAGATCAACAATCTCCCGGACACCAAGGTTTCTTTTAATGACATGGTTGTAAAAGCATGTGCCATGGCGCTTAAAAAACATCCACAGGTTAATACCTCTTGGAAGGCCGATCATACTATTATAAATTATCATGTCCATATAGGGGTGGCCGTTGCCGTTGATGAAGGTCTGGTGGTCCCCGTATTGAAGCATACAGACCAGTTATCCCTGACACAGATAGGTGCTGGGGTTAAAGACCTGGCAGGAAGGGCCAGGAATAAGAAATTAACTCCTGCCGAGATGGAGGGCAGTACATTTACTGTCTCCAACCTCGGAATGTTTGGGATACTGGACTTTACTTCCATTATCAACCAACCGAATTCGGCCATCCTCTCAGTTGGAGCCATAGTAGAAAAACCCGTGGTGAAGAACGGGCAGATCGTTGTGGGCAATACCATGAGAGTAACCCTTGCCTGTGACCACAGGACAGTGGATGGGGCTACAGGAGCTCAGTTCCTGCAAACCCTGCGGCATTACCTGGAGAATCCGGTAACCATGCTCGCATAATCTGCAATGGGGAAATGATCAGGCCTTTGTAGTCTTTAGGCTATCAGGCCTGCGAAATACCCTTTTGCGACAATACCTATAATGGCTATGAGAGGAATTGCTACTACTTTCCTGTTATGTCCGTTGTTAGCCTTGCTGGCATCAGGTTGCGGCGCAGGTAACTCCCTGGGCGGGGAGCCATCTTCCCGCACTGCAATTAAGAGCCCTGCGCCTGAAAATCTTTCCAGTGATGCAACGATGGGCAGGATCATGAATTACCTTGCTTCAGATGCTTTAAAGGGGCGGGAAACAGGCAGTGAGGGAATTGAAAGAGCGGCACTTTTTATCGAAGACCAACTTAGGGTAAATAGGGTTGCCCCATATTTTGAAACATACAGGGATACCCTCTCCAATTTTAACGGCCTTGCCTATAATATTGTCGGTCTTGTTGAAGGAAACGACCCGGTATTGCGCAAAGAGTATATCATAATCGGCGCGCATTACGACCATATCGGTGTCCTGGCTGCCCAATCCATGGATTCAATTGCCAACGGCGCCAATGACAATGCATCTGGCACCGCAACCGTACTCGAATTGGCACGCTATTTCGGTCAGGAACGGTCCAATAGCCGCAGCCTGATATTTGCCTTGTTCAGCGCCGAAGAAAAAGGGCTTCTGGGATCCCGGCACTTAGCAGAAAAATTAAAAGAGAACCAACTGCCCCTATATCTGATGCTAAACTTCGAAATGACCGGGGTACCGCTGGCAGGCAAAGATTATTTTGTTTACGTAACCGGCTATGATAAATCGAATCTGGCGGATGTTTGTAACAGCTATGCACAGGATACCTTAGTGGGAAAGCTGGACACAGCCGAAGAATACAATCTCTTCCAAAGATCCGATAATTATCCTTTCCACGAGGTTTTCCAAGTACCCTCTCAGACATTCTGCACCTTTGATTTTACCAATTTTGACCATTACCACCAGGTGGGAGACGAAGTGCAACTGCTAAACATGCAGCACATGGCCGAACTGGTAAACAAGATGATTCCTGTCATAGAAGGGATATCCAACGCGAAGGAAAAAGAAATCAGCTACTGAAAATGGCAAAAGTAATTGTAACGGGAAGCAGCCGGGGCATTGGATATGAACTGGTTAAACTCCTCGGGGAGGAAGGACACGATGTCCTAGCCCTTTCGAGGAATGAAGGTCCGGTATCCCTGTTGAAGAAAGGCCGGATAAGTACTTTTCCTTTTGATCTGGGAAAAGGAGCAGATATCGTTAAACTAAAGGATTTTATTTCACAGGACTGGGGCGTGGTGGATGTGCTGGTCAATAATGCGGGAATGCTTTTAAATAAGCCCTTTCTGGAAACCAGCCGTGAAGAATTCAAGAATGTTTATGAGGTAAATGTATTTGGGCTAGCTGAGGTCATCAGAATCGTACTCCCCCTTATGACGGAGAAGGGGCATGTGGTTAATATCAGTTCCATGGGCGGGATACAGGGAAGTGTTAAGTTTCCGGGTCTCTCTGCTTACAGTAGCAGCAAGGCTGCGGTGATTGGCCTTACAGAATTATTGGCAGAAGAATTCAACGACACCGGCCCAAGCTTTAACGCCCTTGCGCTGGGGGCCGTGCAGACAGAAATGCTGGCGGAGGCCTTCCCGGGTTATGAGGCACCCGTATCCGCAGTGGAAATGGCAGCTTATATCAAAAACTTTTGCCTTCACGGCCATCGTTTCTGCAATGGAAAGGTATTGCAACTAAGCAGCTCCACACCTTAACTGTGGAGAGAACTTCAGTTGTGCGGAATGATTCTTTTTTTGTTGCAGTTATTCTCGTGTCAGGGATGACCGTCAACCCAAAACCTAAGGCCCGCGAGGTATAAAATTTCATTACACTTGAAAATGAGGATAAATTAGGGCTATTTTTGGGCAGATGGATAGCATTCTCAGAAAGTATGTGCCTGAGCGGGCGGTTGGACCCTGCCTGGAATTGATCAGGGTGCATGGGGTGCATTTAAAAGTGGTTAACCAAAGGGTTACCCGCCATGGCGATTACCGGCTCCTCCCCGGCGGAGGCCACCAGATCACAGTGAATGCCACGGTGAATAAATACCGTTTCCTCATAACCCTGATTCACGAGATTGCCCATCTTGTGGCGTTTGAACGGTTCGGAAGAAGGATTAAACCCCATGGTATCGAATGGAAGCGCAGTTTTCAGCACCTTATGCTTCCCCTCCTGCGGCCAGATATATTCCCTTCCGACCTGCTGCCGCCACTGGCCAGTCATTTTCGAAACCCCAGGGCGAGCAGTTCAACAGACCACCGTTTATCAACAGCCTTAATGGAATATGATGCCCCCAACGATAAAACCTGCATATGTGAATTACCCCAGGGTAGTATCTTCAGGTTGTATAATGGCAAATGCTTTAAAAAGGGAAAGATAAGGATAAAGCGTTACGAATGCCTGGAAGTGGGAACCGGAAGGGTTTACCTCTTCCAGCCCAACGCGGAAGTGGAATGGGTGCAGGGCTGAGTCAAACAAGCGTCGAAAAATAATATAGTATAAGCCTTACCGGCTCGAAATTAACAAAGGATGGATAAGAATTATTATGCTGTGATTATGGCCGGGGGTGTAGGTTCCCGTTTCTGGCCGCTCAGTACCACTGCCAACCCCAAGCAGTTTCACGATATGCTTGGCACCGGCGAAACCCTGCTCTGCAAAACCTTTAACCGGGTGGCCGGTTTCATTCCGGCAGAGAATATTCTGGTACTTACAAATGAACGATACTACGAACTGGTTTTGGAACAGCTGCCTATGATATCTTCCGATCAGGTAGTCCTTGAACCCGCAATGCGCAATACCGGGCCATGTATTCTGTATGCGGCCATGAAAATCAGTAAGAAAAACCCTGATGCCCTGATGATCGTGGCGCCAAGCGACCATTGGATCGAAGATGAACAGGCATTTGCAGCAGATGTCATCCGATGCTTTGGAAAAAGTAAAGAAAAAAACGCCTTATGTACCCTGGGGATTACCCCAACCTTCCCAAATACCGGTTTCGGCTATATAGAATTCCAAAAACATGGCGATAGTCCTGTCGGAGCCGGCCTGAAAAAAGTACAGCAATTCAGGGAAAAACCCGATTATGAACGTGCCAAATCCTTCCTGCAACAAGGTAATTTCCTTTGGAATGCCGGCATATTTATATGGAGTGTCAGAACCATCCTGGAAGCCTTCCGTAAATACCAGCCAGAGCAGTATCACCTGTTCGAAGATGGGATGGATGTTTATAATACAAACAGGGAATGGTCCTTTATTCAGGAGCACTATTCGGAGGCCGAGAATATTTCCATTGACTACGCAATCCTCGAAAGGTCCGATTCCACTTATGTGCTGCCGGCATCCTTCGACTGGAACGACCTCGGCACCTGGGGTTCCCTGTATGATAAGCTCCCAAAGGACGCGCAGGGAAATGCAGTAGTGAACAGTAAAATGTTGGCTTATAAGTCCGGGAGGAACATGATCCGCACTTCCCGGGGGAAATTGGTGGTAGTTGACGGTCTTTCGGACTATATAATCGTCGACAGGGAGGATGTATTACTAATCGTCCCCAGATCCCGGGAACAGGATATTAAATCAATCGTAGCCGAGGTTAAGGAAACCCATGGCGACCAGTTCGTTTAGATATGAAAGACACGCTCAACCAGGATAATATTACCCCGACCGGCGGGGAAGAACCGAATGCCGACGAGGTAAAAAAAGATTTTAAAGGACTGCTGGGAAGTGCAAAGAACTTCCTTTCGGAATTGCTCAATATACAGCAAAACACAGATAGGGACGCCACCAAGGATGCCATTATTGCAGATATTTCGTTTAAAGGGCATACTTCCTGGATTCTTATCTGTTCTATTTTTATAGCTTCGGTAGGCCTTAATGCCAACTCTACGGCAGTTGTAATCGGCGCTATGTTAATATCACCCCTCATGGGTCCTATCCTGGGGATTGGAATGGCATTGGCCACAAATGATATCGATACCCTGAAGCGATCCCTCAAGAATTTCGCGGTTATGGTGGCCTTAAGTGTCCTTACGGCATACCTCTTTTTCGCGGTGTTTCCCCTGCGCGACGAATCTTCGGAACTACTTGCACGCACTGCCCCTGACATCCGGGACGTGCTGATCGCCTTTTTTGGAGGCCTGGCACTGGTAATAGCACGGGCGAAAAAAGGCACTATTGCGAGTGTGATCTATGGAGTAGCAATTGCCACTGCCCTTATGCCACCACTATGCACAGTGGGCTTTGGCCTGGCCATCGGGAACCTCAATTATGCTGGCGGCGCCCTGTACCTCTTTACCATCAATACCATTTTTATCGCCCTGGCCACATTCCTGATAATTAAATTACTGCGGTTTCCCATGGTGCGATACGCCAATTCCAGAAGGAGGCAACGTATTGCGCGGGGAGCATCGATTGTTGCAATACTGGTTATGGTCCCGGCGGGCTACACTTTTTATCAGGTCTTTAAGGAATCGCGGTTTATGATACAGGCGGGTCAACTCATAGACGAAACCATTGGTGTCTACCAGTTCGGAGAGCAGGGCCGGTTTATTGATAATCTGACCGAGATACAATACAGCAGTGAGGGCGAATCATACATAGAAGTGGTAACAATGGGCGATGAACTGATCCCCGATAATGTAATCGCCACCTGGCGTTACCGGAAAAATGAATATCCCTATCTTAAAAATACCGAATTCAGGGTACTGCAGGGTGGGAGCGACGATTCCCAGGTGAAGTTCGACTTTATCAGCGAACTTTACGAAGCCAGGAAAGTTGAGTTGCTGAACAAGGATGAGCGTATACAACTGCTGGAAGAAGAACTCACCTTATTTAATAAGCTGGCAATGAGGCAAATCCCGTTCAGAGAGATCAGCGCGGAAGCCAGTGCTAACTATGAGAACCTGAAAGGCCTGGGGTTTTCATATAAAATTATGACCGATTTCAAAAAACTGGATACCATTCCGGTTTTTGAGGTATACTGGAAAGATAACACCGCCCGGGGTGCTATTCAGAAAGATATGGAGAAATTGAATAATTGGTTGCGGCTGCGGTTGAAAGACAGTACCATTCAGTTAAAGGAAATAGAAAATTAATTTCGTTCCTCTATATACATCTGCCTTACTTTTTTAAAGAGATCTGAGGAGTACACAAAATTAGTAACAGCTTCATTGTCTGTTTTGAAGATCTCCTTATTGCTTCCTTCCCATTCCTTGATCCCATCTTTTAGGAAGATGATCTTTTCGCCTATCTCCATCACCGAATTCATATCGTGTGTATTGATCACCGCCGTCATGTTGTATTCCTGGGTGATCTCCAGGATAAGGTTGTCTATAAGCATTGCGGTTTTGGGATCGAGGCCTGAATTAGGTTCATCGCAGAACAAATACTTTGGGTTCATAACAATCGCCCGGGCAATAGCGACCCGTTTTTTCATGCCCCCGGAGATCTCAGATGGCAATCTTTTGTGCGCATCTACCAGGTTTACCCGTTTGAGCACGAAATCTACCCGGTCCTGCATTTCAGACCTGGATTGCTTCGTAAACATATCGAGGGGAAACATTACGTTGCCTTCCACCGTCATTGAATCAAAAAGCGCGCTTCCCTGGAAGACCATCCCCATTTCCTGCCGGAGGTCGCGTTTCTCTTCGCCCGAAAGCTTGGAATAGATCCTTCCTTCATAGGAGATTTTGCCTTCGTTAGGTTCAAGTAATCCAAGCAGGCATTTCATAAATACAGTCTTGCCAGAGCCGCTTTGCCCAATGATCAGATTAGTTTTTCCCTTTTCAAATGTGGTTGTGATCCCCTTCAGTACATGCGTACTGTCAAACGATTTATGCAGGTTATTTACTTCTATCATTAGCCAAGAAGGAGTTGTGTGAGGATAAAGTTAAGGATGATGATCACCACGCTTGTCCATACGAATGCGGTAGTACTGGCCTTGCCAACATCCAGGGCGCCGCCTTTCATGTAGAAACCGTGAAAAGAAGGCACCGTAGCAATAATAAAGGCAAATACCATGGATTTGATAAAGGAATAGGTTATATGAAAAGGGGTGAAATCGAGCTGTAAACCTTCCACAAATTCTGCACTCGAACTGTAGCCGCCGGCCACATTCGCTACCCATCCCCCGAGGATGCCCACATACATGGCAATGGCAACCGCAAATGGGTATAGCAGCATAGCGATGATTTTTGGGAAAACCAGGTAATTCAGTGAGTTAACACCCATTACTTCGAGGGCATCTATTTGTTCCGTGACCCGCATAGTGCCTATACTTGACGTAATATAGGAACCAACTTTCCCGGCCATGATTATCGATGTAAATGTAGGTGCGAATTCCAGGATTACCGATTGCCTGGTGGCAAATCCTATAAGATTTTTTGGGATGAGCGGATTTGTAAGATTCAGGGCGGTTTGAATGGCTACAACGCCGCCGATGAAGATGGAGATAAAGATGATGATCCCCATGGAATTGTAGATCAGTTCGTCTATTTCCTTTAAAATCAGGGACCTCATTATCGACCATTTGGTAGGCTTTTTAAAGACCTCCCTCACCATAATTGCGTAGCTGCCAATAGATGATAAATAGTTCATGGACCAGAAATAAGCTTCCTCGGGTAAAAATAACAATATTACTTTCATTTAACCCTGAAATAAAATTTAAAGGGTTTAAATCCGTAATTTTAGCGCTTTAAAATTTATTCCATGATATCGAAGGAATTTGTCTTTAGCTTCTTGATTCTCGCATTAAGTCTACAAAGTTCTGCTGTACAGGGCCAACGTCGTTCGGAAGCCTCTACGGCTGATTCGCCGGTTGCGAACCCCAGGCTCATGGTAGGCATTGTTGTAGACCAAATGAGGTATGACTACCTTACCCGCTTCTGGAACCATTACGGAAATGACGGCTTTAAGAGACTGGTAGGACAGGGTTTCCTGGCGAAGAACCACCATTTCAATTATGCCCCTACCAGCACAGGTCCCGGCCATGCCTCGGTATATACTGGGGCAACCCCGTCGAGCCACGGGATCATAGGAAACAATTGGTTTGATATAGAAAGCGGCCAGGACGTCTATTGTGCTTCTGATGATACAGTTTCCCCGGTTGGCACTGCGTCCGATGCAGGAAAGATGTCGCCTCACAGGCTTAGGGTCACTACCATCACAGACCAGTTGCGTCTGCATACCCAAATGCGGGGCAAGGTAATAGCCATTGCCATTAAGGACAGAGGCTCCGTATTGCCTGCAGGCCATACCGCCAATGCCGCCTACTGGTTTTCTGGCGCCGGCGAAGGAAAATGGGTGAGTAGTTCATATTATATGGCCTCTTTGCCCGCCTGGGTTGAGGAATACAATGCTTCAGGTAAAATAAACCAGTACAGGCGCAGCTGGGACACCGAAAAAAAAATTCAGACTTATGTGGAAAGTGGCCCCGATGACAATGCCTTTGAAGGTGCCTATACAGGCCTGGACAAGCCGACTTTTCCATACGACATCCCTGCACTCTGGAATAATAATGGGCAATACGACCTGTTAAAAGAAACCGCATTCGGGCTTAATATGACTACGGACTTTGCATTGCTTGCCATGGAAAAGGAAGGGCTTGGCACTGACACTATTACCGATTTCCTGGCTATCAGTTACTCGACTACGGATTATATTGGTCACCGTTTCGGCGTAAACTCCAAGGAAGTGCAGGATGCCTATATACGACTCGACCTTGAATTGGGCCGGCTCCTGAAAGCACTGGATAAGCAGGTAGGGGAAAACAGTTATACTCTATTCCTCACTTCAGACCACGGAGCGATGCAACCTACGGGCTACCTGAAAGCGAAAAGAATACCTGCAGATTTTGAGGAGTCGCTTCAGAACAGGAACGATTTCCTTGAATTCGTAAACTTCACTTATGGCACAACAGATATTATCCGCAATATTTCCAACCGCCAGATCTTCCTGAACCATCGCCTGCTGGCCAGCCTTGATCTGAATCTGCGGGAGGTACAGGAAGGCCTGGCGGCAGAATTATTGAATTATCCGGGGGTTGAAAAAGTATATACTGCCTACCAGATGCAGCATCAGGATTACAGCAGTGGCATGCCCTATCTTCTGAAAAACGGCTTTAATCAAAAATTATCGGGAGATGTATTTTGGGTATCCGCCCCTGGTTACTCAAGTTACGGGAATACCGGCTCTACGCATGGCACGCCCCATGTTTATGATACTCATGTACCGTTACTGTTATTTGGCAGTGGCATAAAGCCCGGAAGTACCTCCGAACGGACGGAGATCCCGGATATCGCCCCTACCATTTCTGTGTTGCTTGGGATAGCATTCCCGAACGGGGTAACGGGAAAGCCAATAACTGCCGCTTTAGAATAGTTTCTGCCGGATATTTTGCCACCGGAGCTTTCGGATAAAGCGGCCCTGTTCCCGGCTTACAAGAAAGGATTGCTTCTCCATCCGGGCTTTCAGGAAACCGCGCAAATTATCTATGAATACCATGGGTTTACCTTTTTTCCACGACATTTTAAGGGAGGCGATGGCGCTGAGCCAGAATCCATACCTCATTCGGTACATGGCTATGCCCTGAAGTAACCTGGCCTTTTTATTGTAGGCACTTCCTACCGCCCGGAGGTTTTTTATGACCAGGCTTTCGTCTGTATATAGTTCGAAGCCGTAAAACTGGGCCAGCAGTTCATCCAGGGTATCCCATCCCATGGCACTTTTTAACCCGCCAATGGCTTTGAAACATTCCCTGGAATAGGATTTAAAGGCACCCCGTATATGGCTTCTGTCCATGGGGTGGTATAACTTCCACAGGCCCTGCACATCTCTTTCATGTAAAAAACCACCGGCGATCCCTACTTTAGGGTGGCTTTGAAAAATAGCCGCGATCTTCTCAAAATATTCAGCAGGCAAAATAAGGTCCGCATCCAGTTTTACAATAAAAGCGTAATCCTCATCCAATTGCTCCAGACCCTTATTAAAAGCGGTAACCACCTTACTGCCCGGCAGACGCAGATCAGATGAGGTAGTATGTACCTTTATAATATAGGGATATTCAGCAGCATACTGATCTATGATCTGGTCGGTCCTGTCTGTAGAGTGGTCATTAACAATTACCACTTTCCTCGGGAGCAGTGTCTGTTGCACCACAGAATCCAGGGTTGTCGCCAGGAAGGCCTCCTCATTATGGGCAGGGATGACAATATAGTAGTTCATGAGTGGATGCGTGGCTTAAACCCCCTTCACTTTATTGCAAGGCATGTTTATCGGATGATTTCAATTTTTCTGCATACACGATATAATACCGGGGAGTGAAGCTCCTGAGAAGTGGCCGTAACCCTATTTTCCTTACGGGATTGGACCATTTTTGCCTGTCTATGATTTCCCAGCCTGCCTTACGAAGGAGCCAGTCGAACTGCCAGTCTTCAAATTCATGGAAATGGCGGTCCCGGGGGTCCGTTTTACTTCTATAGGCAGCGGCAAACCAAAGCCTTAGCGGGATACTGGCTACAAGTTTTTTGGCTTTGATATTGCTCAGGACAAAGAAGGGCGAAACCAGGTGTTCAAATATTTCAAAAGCAGTTACTACCTCCGCATTACTATTCCTGACCGAAGAAACATCCAGATCCAGATCTTCTCCGCCGGTATTTTCCACGGGATAGCCTTCGGCCTTCATTATTTCGGAGAATGGGTTTTCAATCCCAAGGTCGAGGATGGATTCATTGGTGGGGATATGCTTTCTGAGGAATGACAGGGTTTTTTGGTACCTCCGGGAAGGAAAGTTGTTTTCGTACATTTCAGATTCTGTATACAAGGGCGTTGATGTTCATTCCGGCGCCAACGCTTGCAAATATAACAACATCTCCCTTGTTTACCTCCTGGTTTTCAATGGCACCCTTTTTAACCATGTCGAAAAGCGTGGGTACGGTGGCAACGGAACTGTTTCCCATCTTGTGAATGTTCATCGGCATGATCCCTTCCGGCACTTTTAGATCGTACAATTTGAAGAACCTGGTTACGATCGCTTCATCCATTTTCTCATTGGCCTGGTGCAGGAAGATTTTTTTTAGCTCCTGTATTGGGATGCCACTTTTCTCCAGGCAATCTTTCATTGCCTGGGGAACGTGGGTTACTGCAAATTCATAGATTTTACGGCCGTACATTTTAATGTATTGCCTTTTATCTTCATGGGCCTTGTCATATGATTCCCCGTAAAAAAGGTAATACGCTTCCTCACTTGCATGAGTGGCACTGACATGGGCAAGGAGCTCCCCATTTTGGCTTTTAGCCTCAAGAATACAGGCCCCTGCACCATCTGAATAGATCATGGAGTCCCTGTCTTTATGATCAACAACCCTTGAAAGGGTTTCGGCCCCTACTATTAGGCACTTTTTTGCCATACCACTTCTTATAAATGCCTGGGCATGTATAACGCCTTCAATCCATCCGGGGCAACCGAACAGGAGGTCGTACGCCACGCATCTTGGATTTTTTATCCCAAGGTGATGTTTTACCCGCGTGGCCAGGCTCGGAAGGGTATCGCCCTGTGTTTTCCCATAGGCGATATCACCGAAATTATGGGCGAAAATTATGTAATCAAGCGTTTCTTTATCTATTCCTGCATCTTCTATGGCCTTTTCGGCTGCGAAATATCCCATGTTCGAGGTACTGAATTCCTTCCCTGCATAACGTCTTTCCCCAATGCCGGTTATTGCCTGGAATTTCTCAATAATTGTGGAATTGGAGTGGGGTATGGGGCTGCCATCGCTATTAAGGAAGACATGTTGGGAGAAATCCTTGTTGGGGGAAACTACTGTTGGAATATAACTACCGATCCCCGTAATACCAATATTCATATCTGATTAATTGCATTTTATTGGAAAAAACTACGAATTACGTCGTGGATGCCGTTGTATTTCCTTTTGCTTTTACGATGTTCAGTTATATACAATCGGGCGGCCAAAAAGAGGCAGGCCGGTCTGAAGCCCCGTAGTTGCCATACTTACCGACTTTTCAGGCCTCTGCATAAGCCTCTATAGGCGCGCAGGTACAGATCAGATTACGATCACCATATGCATCATCTACACGCCTTACGGCTGGCCAGAATTTGTTTTCTTTCAGGTATGGCAAGGGATATGCCGCTTTTTCCCGGCTATAGGGAAAGTCCCATTGATCAGCTGTAAGTAATTCCAGGGTATGGGGTGCGTTCTTCAAAACCGAATTTTCGGCGGAACCGGAAAGTTCGTCTATCTCGGTTTTGATAGCCAGCATGGCATCACAAAAACGGTCAAGTTCTTCCAGGCTTTCGCTTTCGGTGGGTTCAATCATCAAAGTCCCCGCAACGGGAAAGGAAACTGTGGGGGCGTGAAAACCGTAGTCCATAAGTCTTTTGGCAATGTCGCTAACCTCTATGCCTTTCTGTCTGAATGGGCGGCAATCGATGATCATTTCATGCGCAGCCCGTCCCTTTTCACCCGTATAGAGGACATTGAAACGGCTGCTAAGCCGCTCTTTAATGTAGTTGGCATTTAAAATGGCATATCGGGTGGCCCGGGTAATTCCTTCGGCACCCAGCATTTTAATATAGCCGTAGGAGATGAGGCATACCAGGGAACTTCCCCATGGGGCAGCAGAAACGGCATTGATGGCCTTAATACCGCCTGTTGGAATTATGGGATTGCCGGGCAGGAAAGGCACTAACTGGCTTGCCACGCAAATAGGGCCCACTCCCGGTCCGCCCCCACCATGGGGAATGGCAAAAGTTTTATGCAGATTCAGGTGGCAAACATCGGCCCCTATCGTGGCGGGATTGGTAAGGCCTACCTGGGCGTTCATGTTCGCCCCGTCCATGTATACTTGTCCGCCATGCTGGTGGATAAGTTCCGTAATCTTCCGGATGGAGGATTCGAATACCCCATGCGTGGAGGGGTAGGTCACCATCAGGGCTGCCAACTTATCTGAATAGCGTTCCACTTTTTCCCGGAGGTCCTCCAGGTCGATATTGCCTTTTTCATCGGTTTTGGTGACTACCACTTCCATTCCAGCCATTACGGCCGAAGCCGGGTTGGTGCCATGAGCCGACGCCGGGATCAGGCATACATTGCGATGTCCTTCGTTCCTCGATGCGTGGTAAGCGCGAATGGTCATCAAGCCTGCGTATTCTCCCTGGGCACCTGAATTTGGCTGGAGGGAGGTACCTTCGAAACCGGTGATCCTGCAGAGGTCTTTTTCGAGTTGTTTCAAAACATAATGATAGCCGGCAGCCTGTTCAACTGGGGCGTAGGGATGTATATTGGCCCAGCGCGGCATGCTTAAGGCAAGCATTTCGGAAGCCGCATTCAGTTTCATGGTGCACGAACCCAGGGCGATCATGGAATGATTTAATGCGAGGTCTTTACGCTCTAGTTTCTTTAGGTAGCGCATGAGTTCGGTTTCCGAGTGGTAGGTATTAAAAACCTTGTGCTCCAGAAAAGCAGATCGGCGATTGAGGGCGGAAGGAAATGAAGGTGAAGGGCTTAAATTGGCTATCCGTACGGGTTTTTTTCCGAGCGCTTCGGTAAAGATATCAGAAATCAGTTGCAGGTCGCTTAGGGAGGTTGCTTCGTTCAGGGCAATGGAAACCCTGTCATCGCCCAAATAGAGAAAATTTACACCCCGCTCTTCCGCGACAGCCCGGACTCTTGTCGTGTTGGCAGAAAGCAGCAGGGTATCGAAATACGAGTTGTTATGCTGTGCGATTCCCAGCTTTTCCAGCTGACCTGCCAGGGTAACGGCCATTCTGTGAACTTTTCCAGCTATATACTTCATTCCTTCCGGCCCGTGATACACCGCGTACATCCCGGCCATGACGGCAAGTAATACCTGGGCTGTGCATATATTGGAAGTAGCTTTATCACGTTTAATGTGCTGCTCCCTGGTTTGAAGGGCCATCCGCATGGCCGGTTTGCCATCCATGTCTTTGGTTAGCCCGATAATCCGCCCGGGGATATTTCTTTTATAGGCTTCGCGGGTGGCGAAAAAGGCCGCATGAGGTCCGCCATAACCAAGCGGGATACCAAATCGCTGAGTGGTACCAACAACCACATCGGCACCGAATTCGCCAGGAGGGGTAAGCAGTACTAGGCTTAAAATATCGGCAGCCACAGCCACTTTAATATCTTTTTCATGGGCACGGTCTACGAACCGGGCATAGTTATGAACCTGCCCGTATTTCCCTGGATACTGCAACAGGGCTCCGTAATATGAGCTGTCATAGGTGAATTCCTCATGATCGCCAATATCCAGGACAATTCCTAAAGGCCCGGAACGTGTTTCCAGAACCGACAGGGTTTGAGGCAGTACTTCCCGGGAAACGAAGAATTTATTGGCATGGTTTTTTTTCTGATCCCTGTTCCTTAGTTCAAACAACATGGTCATTGCCTCTGCGGCAGCAGTGCCTTCATCCAGAAGAGAAGCATTGGCCATCTCCATCCCGGTGAGATCAGAAATCATAGTCTGGAAATTCAAAAGTGCTTCCAGGCGCCCCTGTGCTATTTCCGCCTGGTATGGGGTGTATGCCGTGTACCATCCCGGATTTTCAAGTACATTCCTTTTAATCACCGAAGGTAACAGGCTTTCGTGGTACCCTAATCCTATATAACTTTTAAATACCTGGTTTTTTTCAGACAACTGTTGCAGATGGGTCAAGAATTCGTGTTCGCTCATGGCCTCATCCAGCCGAATAGGTTCCTTCAGGCGGATATCGTCCGGAATAGTCTCGCTAATAAGCTGGTCCAGGCTTTCGGCACCTATGGTATTCAGCATGTGCGGAAGATCGTTTTCGCGTATTCCTATGTGGCGTGAAGTGAAAAGGTCGGTCCTCATAAAGTTCAGGTGTTTCCTTTTAAAATGATGTGCAAAATTAGCAATAAATTCTCTTAATTCAGGAGACATTCAAATTGCCCACTCTTAAAGTTTTTAACCGTAAAAGGAGCTTATAGACAGTTTGCCTACATTTGTTCAATGAGGTGGGGAAGGCAGCTTTTTGATTTTTATCTGGATGCCAGTATCCATGTGGCCTTGTCTGTCCTGTGCCTTACTTATGCCACCGTACTCCTCTTCCATATTTCATTCGACAGGCATTTGGCGCTCTTTATCTTCTTCACCACTATAGCCAGTTATAATTTTATTAAATACGGGGTGGAGGCAGAAAAGTACATCCTGGTCTCAACGGC
>CAYSVQ010000189.1:0-75408 GCA_964434565.1 uncultured Flavobacteriaceae bacterium
AACGGCTATCGCGATGCCCGGGTACTTTCAGATACTATTATCAATGTTAATAAGAACAATATAGACATTAGCATTAAGGTTGAGGAAGGCGATAAATATTATTTTGGTGAAATAGACTTCGTAGGGAATACTGTTTATACAGACAGGGAACTGAGTCAGGTGCTGGGAATCCGGAAGGGCGCGACATACAATGGGGTGTTGCTCCGGAAAAGAATCGCAGACGATACAAAACCGGATGCGGCCGACCTTACCAACCTGTACCAGAACAACGGATACCTTTTTTCGCAGATCAATCCCGTTGAAGTTTCGGCTGCAAATGATACAATTGACTTCGAGATCCGAATCATAGAAGGCAAGGAAACCTTCCTGAACCACGTAACAGTGGTAGGGAACGACAAAACCAACGACCATGTGATCTTCCGCGAACTGCGAACCCGGCCCGGGCAAAAGTACAGTAAAGACAATATTATCAGAAGTGTTCGCGAACTCGGGCAGCTTGGATTCTTTGATGCAGAACAGATTAAACCCGATATCCAGAACCCAGACCCCAACGAAGGAACTGTCGACCTCCAGTATAGCCTGGTAGAATCGGGCTCCAGCCAGATAGAACTGCAAGGGGGTTATGGCGGCGGAGGATTTATAGGCACCCTTGGGCTTTCCTTCAGCAATTTTTCCATCCAGAATCTATTGAAAGGGGAGGCTTATAAACCGGTGCCCATGGGGGATGGACAGACTTTTGCGCTTCGCCTGCAGGCCAGCCGTACCTTCCGGGTTTACAGCCTGAACTTTGCCGAACCATGGCTGGGGGGAAAGAAGCCCGTGCGCTTTAATATTTCCCTTTCGAGGACCCAGCAATTCCTGGCATCCTTCAGCAATACCGGCAGGGTACAGGTGAATAAAGATCAGCAGTTTTCCATTACGGGGATTTCACTGGGCCTCGCGAAAAGAGTGCAGTGGCCAGACGATTTCTTCACCATATCCCATTCTGCCAGTTACCAGTTATATGATTTTCAAAATTACAGGACCGGCCTTTTCAATTTCGGGAACGGCCAGTCTAATTCCCTGGCTTACACCCTTGGGATATCTCGTAGTTCTGCCGGCCCCGGAAGGATATTCCCTATTAACGGATCCGTATTTGAAGTCACCGCGAAATTTACCCCGCCCTACTCCCTTTTCAGCAACAAGGATTTCGCCGATCTGAAGGAACGCAGCGCCGACCTGAACCAGCTGCAGGTGGAAAGGGCCGCGTTGGGGCAGTCCCTTACCACTGAGGAAAGAAACCAACTGGAGGAGATAGACCAGGAACGTTTTAAATGGCTGGAATATTACAAGGTTAAATTCAACGGCGACTGGTACCAGCGCCTGGTTGATAAGCTGGTATTACGTACCAACATAGAATTTGGCTTCCTCGGAAGCTATAACAGCGACGTTGGCAAGGTCCCCTTTGAGCGCTTTTTTCTGGGGGGCGACGGCCTGGGAAGGAACTTTACGCTCGACGGGCGGGAGACCATACAGCTCAGGGGATATGAGAACAACTCCCTTACCCCTATAGACCCGCTGACCGGCCAACAGGAAGGCGGGATCGTATATAATAAATACTCCATGGAATTGCGGTATCCGCTTACCCTGAAACCCTCGGCCTCTATTTTTGCCCTTGCTTTTGTTGAAGCGGGAAATTCCTTCAACAATTTTCAGGAGTTTAATCCGTTTCTGATAAAAAGATCGGCCGGAGTTGGGTTGCGGATATTTATGCCTGCGTTTGGTCTTTTGGGGATAGACTTTGGTTACGGGTTCGATGAAGACCTGAGGCCACAGTCGGCGGGAAGCGGTCCCAGCGGATGGCAAACCCATTTCATTATCGGACAGCAATTCTAACAGAAATCCACTTTCCTCAAAAACCACTGCAAGCCTAAAGCACTGATTTTAATTTAATTACTAATTTTGGCACGATATTTTCTATGTAACAAACAGAATTAGAAATGAAACACATAGTTCTATTTACGGTAATGATTATTGGCTTTTCTTCCCTGAGTTTCGCTCAGCGGGGGGTCCGGATCGGTTATGTAGATATGGAATATATCCTGGAGAATGTTGAGGAATACAGGGAGGCAAGTGAACAACTGGAGAGCAAGGTACAGAAATGGAAACTGGACGTAGAACAGAAACAGAAGGTGGTAGACCAGATGAAAACCGACCTTATGGCCGAAAAGGTGCTGCTGACTGATGAACTGATTAGTGAAAGAGAAGAAGAGATACAGCTGCTGGAAAAGGAGTTGCTGGAGTACCAGCAAGACCGTTTTGGACCACAGGGCGATCTGGTCTTGCAGAAAAGGCTGCTGATTCAGCCCATACAGGACCAGGTTTTTAATGAGGTACAGCAAATTGGGACTAATAAAAGGTATGATTTTATTTTTGATAAATCTGCAGATGTCGTAATGTTGTACTCCGAAAAAAGACACGATATAAGCGAACTGGTTTTAAGGGGTATCGCAAGGACCCGTAAGGTTAGCGCCCCGAAGAACAAAAGGGAAGAAGAAAGGAACCGCCTGGAAGAATTTGAAGCGGAGGAAGCCGAAGAAGTCGAAGAGATGACCGATGCCCTGAAAGAACGCCTGGAAAGAGCCGAGCAGGCTGAAGCGGCAAGGTTGAAGACAACCGAGGAACGCCGTGAAGAACAGCTTAGGATACGGGAAGAGCGCAAAAAGGCTTACGAAGAGCGCCGGCAGAAATTACTGCAGGAAAGGGAGGCCCGGCAATTAGAGAAAGAAGAAGAACGCAGGAAACTTACGGAATCGGTAAATGATTCCATAGAATAGGAACAGTACTAAAATTAACTCATAAAAAAGTAAATCAGAAATCATGAAACACCTTAAAAAAGTAGCAATAATTGTTGTTGTTTTTATAGCCGCTACCAGTTTTGTACAAGCACAAAACAAGATTGCCCACATAAATGTATCCGAATTATTGTCCCAGATGCCCGAAATGAAGGCCGCCCAGGGAGAGCTTAAGAAATTACAAGAGACTTACCGTGCCGATATAGAACTTTCCATGACGGAACTAAAGAACAAATTTACCCAGTACCAGAATGAAGCAGCTACCATGTCTGAGGAGGAAAATCAAAAAAGGGCCCAGGAATTACAAGGTTTTGAGAAGAATATAGGGGAGGCCCAGCAGGCCGCCCAGCAGGAATTGGCTAAAAAACAGTCGGAACTTATGGAGCCCATCTCCGAAAAAGCCATGACTGCCATTGAAAAAGTGGCTGCCGCTCAGGGATTCGACTATGTTGTGGATGCCAGCCCGGGGGGTGGCATTATCGTTGCCAAAGGGAAGAACCTCCTGGCTGAGGTAAAACAGGAACTGGGCTTCTGATGCCATTTCTTAATGAGTTTATAACCGTCCGTTTGCGACGGTTTTTTTATGCTAAATTGCAGGTGAGGAAACTTTTGTGAACCTAATTTTATGAATGAACAACCCATAGGGATATTCGATTCCGGCGTAGGGGGAACTTCGATATGGAGGGAGATACACCGGTTTCTACCGCATGAGCATACCTGCTACCTGGCCGATAGCCGCAATGCCCCCTATGGAAATAAAACTCCGGAAGAAATACTCGGGCTTAGTATTAAAAACACCGAATGCCTGCTGGAACGGGGTTGCAAACTGGTTGTGGTGGCCTGTAAT
Source organism: uncultured Flavobacteriaceae bacterium (assembly GCA_964434565.1). Taxonomy (GTDB): domain Bacteria; phylum Bacteroidota; class Bacteroidia; order Flavobacteriales; family Flavobacteriaceae; genus Zeaxanthinibacter. The sequence continues at coordinate 3,682 of CAYSVQ010000189.1, forward strand.
ACAGCTACCACCAATGCTATTGACTATTTAAGGGAAAATTACAAGGTTCCCTTTATAGGTATAGAACCGGCAATTAAGCCTGCAGCCCTTAATTCGCGTTCCGGCACAGTTGGAGTTCTGGCAACCCGGGGTACCCTCAGCAGCAATTTGTTTCATTCTACATCGAAGATGCATGCAAATGGTATCCGGGTGGTTGAACAGGAAGGAAAAGGGCTGGTGGAATTGATAGAGGCAGGGTTGGAAAATTCCGGACAGACGCGCGACTTGTTAAGGCAATACCTCCAGCCGATGCTCGAGGCGAAAATAGATTATCTTGTATTGGGGTGCACCCATTACCCATACCTGATGCCCCTGCTCAGGGAATTATTGCCGTCCGGAATAACGATCATCGATTGCGGGGAAGCCGTTGCAAGGCAGGTAAAGCATATTTTGCAGAAGAATGACCTGGAGAACGGCAGCAGTAAAAAAAGCCGGCACAGCTTCTTTACAAATGGCGATGAGGAGATCCTGCGGTCTTTCGTACCGGACGCCCAGGCCGACATACAGGTGAGGTATCTGGATTTTTAGTTGGCGGTATTTGTTAGCCCGGGCTGGCAATCAGACCCGCATTCTTTCAAAGGTTCGATATGTAAAGGCATAGGCATGATCTTCGTCTGCAGGGTGGTATTCTTCCTTTACAAGCTTCCATTGGCTGCAGTCTATTTTGGGAAAAAATGTATCGCCCATGAAAGTACCATGAACCCGGGTAAGTTCAATGACGTCGGCCACCTCCATTGCCTGGGCATAAATTTCTCCACCCCCGATAATAAACGCCAATTCTTCCGATTTAACGCATTCAAGGGCTTCTTCCAGGCTATGCACCACCAGACAATCCGGGTGCGAAACCCGGTAATCCCTGTTACGCGTGATAATTATATGGGGTCGCTTAGGCAGGGGTTTGGGGAAGCTTTCGAATGTCTTTCGCCCCATGATCATAGGATGTCCGGTAGTGAACCTCTTAAACCGCCTGAAATCGTGGGGCAGATGCCAGAGGAGCCCATTATCGTTTCCAAGGGCATTTTCTTCCCCTGCTGCGGCGATCATAATCAGCTTTCCCATCCGTCTTGCTTTTTATTTACATTGGAAAGTGGGAATTCTGTCTCGATCTCCTTCTGAAGTGCTGCAATTTTTTCCCTTTGTTTCCTGACGAGAATTTCGCGCTGCCGCCGTTCCCATTCCAGCCCCATGAATTTATGGGTAACAAAGACATTAACCAAGTGCAGTACCAGTAAAAAAGCCCATAGAATAATGGCCCACAGGAACCAGTCATAAGCCTCCCCGTATTTAAGGATCTTATTGATCAGGACCAGGAAGACACAGCCAATAAGAAAGATCACAAAATGTACGTATAACCGCTTTTTCTGCCTGATACGGGCATGGGCATACTCCATTTGCTCGTGCTGTTCCAGGCCTATTTCGGGCTGCTTATTTTTCCGGGAAAACATGTTATCGCTATCTTTAATCACAAAGATAACCGAAATAAGGTTGACCGAAAAGCTATATCCATGTCATGGCTGCGCGATGAACTGCCCCTTTTAACGGAATACACTTATGCCGACACCGCTGCTTCGGGCCTGCTGTGCTCCAGTCTGCAGCAGTGGAGGCACGAGCACGACCAGGCCTTTCACGAAGGAGGCAGCCTCATGAAGATGAAAAGTTTTGAAGTACTCACAGCAACCAAACAGGCCCTTGGTGCATTCTTTGGCTGTGATCCGGGATTGGTAGCCCTTAGCCCCAATTTTTCAATTGGCCTCAACCTCCTGCTCGACGGGATGGAAACCAGAAACCGGGTCCTGCTGGTACAGGGCGATTATCCGTCATTAAACTGGCCTTTTGAAAGGAGGGGTTTTCAAACCTATTATGTTCAGTTCGATGCCCGGGTTGAAGATCGGATCATGGAAATGGTTTCCAGGCATAAAATAGAAATCCTGGCCCTGAGCATGGTACAGTGGGTTAATGGCCTGAAAGTAGGTGACGAGTTTCTTTCGAAGCTAAAAAAGGCGCATCCCGGACTACTTATCATAGCGGACGGCACTCAGTTTTGCGGGGCTTTTGAATTTGATTTCGGCAACAGTGGCATCGACGCATTCGGCGCTAGTGGTTATAAATGGTTGCTTGGCGGATACGGCAATGCGTTCTTTCTTTTTAAAGCGGCTAACGTTGAACGCTTTAATCCGAGGGCCACAGGTTTCAATGCTGCCGATGGTAATGCCAGGGGCCAGCAGGATATCGCCTTCCCCCGACAATTGGAACCCGGGCATCTGGACAGTCTTAACTTCGGGAGCCTGAAATTTGCCCTTAACCGTTTATCTTCCATCGGAATAAAGGCCATTGAGTTGCATAACCGTCGACTCGGGGAACATTTCCGACAGGGACTCAAAGGTACCCGATTATTGGATCCTGTGGTATGGGAGCGGGAGGAGCACAGCACTATTTTTAACATCCGGGGCGACAAATCGATGTTTGCCTGCCTGCAAGATGAAAAGGTAATCTGTTCGCTGCGAGGCGGGGGAATACGATTAAGCTTTCACCTTTACAATACCATGGAGGAAGTAGATAGGATTTTATTTTTATTTAGGCAAGCGAATGTTTAGTTGCCTCCTTCTGAATAAAGCAGTAAAAATTTTGCCAAGGCCTATAGAGCTTTGCTTATATTTTAGTAAATTCATAAATCTTGGTTAACTAATTGTGTATTAGTTGTTTTATGTTTTCTTTTGCCCAAAATTTCAGAAATCCATTTAATAAAAATAATATATCATGGCAATCTCAAAACAATATCTGAAGACCAAACCTGTATGTAAAGTTACGTTTACCGTTCCTGCGGAGGAGGCTAAAAAAGTAGCTGTAGTTGGCGATTTCAACAACTGGAATCCCAAGGGTAGTGCCCTAAAGAAAATGAAGAACGGAAATTTCAAAGGCACTTTCGACCTGCCGAAGGACACCTCCTACGAATTTAAATACCTGATAGACGGGGTCTTTGTTAACGACACGGCCGCAGACCGATATAAATGGAATGATTATGCCGGTGCTGAGAACGGGGTTATAGAAATCTGAACCAGAAACTAAATCCAGCAAGCCGGGATCTTATAATTTCGGCTTGCTTTTTATTGGGACAACTGGGTGAATCGGGGTAAGAGAAAAATTATGCCTTTTTAAAAAGGACGTTTTTGTAATTTCCCTCCGGGTCGCTGTAAATCTGAACGGGAGACAGGCCTGCTTCTTTCGACAACCACTGCACAGTGGCGTCGTCATATTTCTGGGAAATTTCGGTATGAATTGTTTCCCAGGCTTCAAAACTAACCTTTAGATCCAGGGCACTAATGGATACGGTTTGCTTAACCCGGGAGACCAGGAAACTCTTCGCGGTCCCGCTTTCCGGGTCATACACTTCCCAGTGGATAAACTTATCGGGTTTAAAATCGCCCCCCAATACTTTATTGATGCGAACCAAAACATTCTTGTTGAATGCCGCCGTGATCCCTTCGGGGTCATTATAGGCATCCAGTACCTTTTTCGGGTGCTTTTTCTGATCGAATCCTATAAAAAGGAGGTCTTCATCCCCCATTTGCGTCTGAAGCCCGTGAAGGAAATCAACAGCCTGCCGATGCAGTAAATTACCGATGTTTGAACCCAGAAAGAGCAATATTTTCCGGTCGTGCTGTATTTTGTTGAGCTTTTCAAGAGTATCGAAATAGGTGCCCTCAAGCGTTTCGATACTAACCCCTGGCAGTTCCTTGTTGATTGTCTCCTGTAACTGTGCCAGGACATTGGCGCTGATATCCACAGGCTGATACTTGAAAACTGCTTGCTGTTCCTGTAGTTGCCTGAGCAGGATTTTGGTTTTTTTACCGTCGCCCGCTCCCAGTTCAATAAGACTGAAAGGTTGACCCCGGCCTATAAAACGGCGGCATATTTCCTCTTTATACATCTCGAAAATATCCTGCTCGGCCCTGGTCAGATAATAGGAGGGCATCTTCATGATATCCTGAAACAGTTTGTCTCCCCTTTCATCATAGAAATATTTTGAGGACAAATGTTTCGGGTGATCTGTTAGCCCCTGGTATACATCGCGGTGAAAAGCTGTCGCGAAATTTATGGATGAATCTGTCTGCATACGCTATTGGTCGCAATTATCGCGCTAACCTTAACCCGGTATATTGACCCCGAAAATGCGGATGGAAAAAATTCCTGTAGGTAGGGCGGCTGTGTCTTTCAGGGGTCGCCACAGAACTTCCCCTCAATACTTTCTGGTTAACCATAAATTTCCCGTTGTACTCTCCCAGGGCACCTTCGGCCTTTGTATAACCGGGATAGGGGAGGTAAGCGCTTTCGGTCCATTCCCATCTGCTGCCCCATGGGAAAAAGCCTTCTGCAGCTTCCCATTCAAACTCGGTGGGCAGCCTGCACCCTTTCCATTGGGCGTAGGCATAAGCCTCATAATAGGAAATGTGGGTCAGTGGGGTATGGGGTGGTATTAGTTGCAGGCCATTCAGGGTGTAGTGGTACCATTCATCTTCGATTAAATGCCAGTAGAGTGGCGCTTGGATTTTGTTTCTGTTAACCCAATCCCAGCCTTCCGCATGCCAGTATTGGAATTTTGTGTAGGCACCGCTCCCGATAAACTCCATGAATTCGGAATTGGTTACAAGTTTATTACTGATTTCGAAGGGATGAAGAAAAACCTTGTGCCTGCCCAATTCATTATCATAACAGAATGAATCGGTCGTGTGCCCAATCTCATAAACACCTTCATTCATGCCTATCCATTCACCCTGCTGCCCTTCAACGGCGTGTTCGTGTATAAGAGGCGAATATGCAGGGAGCAGGGGGTTGTTCCCCAAAATATATTTAATATCAGTAAGCAGAAGTTCCTGGTGCTGTTTTTCGTGATGGATTCCGGTCTCAACAAGTGCTTCCAGTCCGGGCAACCTTCCTTCTCTAAGGAGTAGTGATTTTATTGCCTTTGTTACGTACTTCCTGTATTCATAAACGGTTTGGACGGAAGGCCTGGAAAGGTTTCCCCTTTCGGCCCGGACAACCCTTTTACCAGCCGTCTCGTAATAACTGTTGAAAACATAGGAAAAATCCTCGTTAAAGGTGCTATAACCCTTGTCATAAGCCTTTAGGATGAATTCTTCGAAGAACCAGGTCGTATGACCGAGGTGCCATTTTGGTGGGGAAACATCTTCTATGGGTTGCACCACATAATCTTCCGTCTCCAGCGGGTTGCAGAGTTCTTCGGTATATTTTCTTGTTGCCAGGAAAAAATCCTGCAAAGTTTCTGTAAGTATCATAATAAGGGATAATGCCTAAAGATACGGAAACAGGCACTTTTTTACCAGCAACTCCTTAAGTTTCCTACACGGCGACCTTAGCCTTTATTGCCGGATGGGGGTCGTATCCCAGCAGGTTGAAGTCTTCAAAGCTGAATTTAAAGATATCCTTAACCTCAGGGTTGAGCACCATTACTGGTAAAGCCCTGGGTTCACGGCTAAGCTGCAGTTGTATCTGTTCGAGGTGGTTGTTGTAAATATGAGCATCCCCGAAGGTATGGATGAAATCTCCTGGTTCATAGCCGCAAACCTGGGCCAGCATTAAGGTAAGCAGGGCATAGGAAGCTATATTAAAAGGCACCCCCAGGAAGATATCCGCAGAACGCTGGTACAATTGGCAGGATAGTTTCCCGTCTGAAACATAAAACTGGAAAAAGGCATGACAGGGCGGGAGGGCGGCTTTTCCCCTGGCTATATTTTCCGCGAAGGGGAGGGCCGTATCGGGCAATACCCCCGGATTCCAGGCTGAAACGAGCATCCGCCGGCTGTCGGGGTTGTTCTTCAGGTCATTGACAAGCAGACTGATCTGATCTATACCCTCACTGTTCCAATTGCGCCACTGGTGGCCATAGACCGGACCAAGGTTGCCTTCTTCATCTGCCCATTCGTTCCATATACGAACACCGTTTTGCTGAAGGTAGGAGATATTGGTATCGCCTTTCAGGAACCATAAAAGCTCATAAATAATGGATTTGAGGTGTAATTTCTTGGTTGTTACCATGGGAAAACCCTCATTGAGGTCGAAACGCATCTGGTATCCGAAAACGCTCAGGGTACCGGTTCCGGTGCGATCATTTTTCAGACTGCCCTTGGCCAGTACATGTTTAAGTAATTCGTGGTATTGTTTCATGAGCCTTTGCCGTAAAGCTGCCCTGGATTTGAAAAGCTGAAAGCATGTGGCATTCTCCAGGGCTGTTGCGCTAAAATAAGGCAGCGATGATGAAAATGTAAGTGAAAGACCGGGGAATTATTAAAAATTATCAACGGTTATCCCAGGATCATCCCGGCTATAGCAGCCGAAAGCAGCGACGCAAGGGTGCCTCCAAGGACTGCTTTCATCCCGAATTCCGAAAGTAACCGCCGTTTTCCTGGGGCCAGGGAGCCTATCCCTCCGATCTGTATCCCTATCGAGGCAAAGTTTGCGAATCCGCAGAGCATGTAGGTGGCCATGATAATGGATTTGCCATAACTGAAATGGATAGCACTGCCCATATCTTTTAAGCCGGCAAGCTGTATATAACCGATAAATTCACTGGCAGCCAGCTTAATCCCGAGCAATTGACCCATAAGCATCATGTCTTCACTATGAACACCAATCAGCCACATGAGAGGAGCAAAAACAAACCCCAGCACGGCTTCCAGGGAAAACTGTTCATAGGGCGAATTTAGTTGTATCCACCCATTGAGGCCGCTAAAGTCGCCCACCCAACCAAGGATACCGTTTATCATTGCAATAAAAGCCACAAAAACAAGCAGCATGGCACCTACATTCACGGCCAGTTTTAAGCCTTCTGTTGTCCCATTGGCTATGGCATCAAGAAGGTTGGATCCTATTTTGTCGTGCGATATCTCTATGTCGGTGTTTATGGCTTCGGTTTGAGGGTACAGTATCTTGGAGACAATTATCGCACCCGGTGCGGCCATTACGGAAGCGGCCAGCAGGTGCCTTGCAAATTCGAGGCGCAGCGCTTCATCGGTCCCACCCAGAAAACCAATATAAGCAGCCAGGACCCCTCCGGCAACGGTAGCCATCCCGCCTATCATAACCAGCAGGATTTCCGATTTGTTCATTTTCTCAAGGTAGGCCTTAATCAGCAGGGGCGACTCCGTTTGGCCAAGGAAAATATTTCCCGCAACCGATAGGCTTTCGGCGCCTGAAATTCTAAGGGATCTGGTAAGCAGCCATGCCAGGGCTTTTACAACCTTCTGTATAATTCCAAGATAGAAAAGCACGGAGGTAAGGGCCGAGAAAAATATAATGGTAGGCAGGATTTGGAAGGCAAAGATGTACCCTATTCCAGGGTTATTCACATCCATGAGGTTGCCTAATAAAAACTGGCTGCCGGCCAGGGTATAATCCAGGATTTTTACGAAAAACTGTCCGATTTGCCGGAAAATAAGTTGAATAAATGGTACTTTAAGTATCCCGATTGCCAGTACAACCTGAATTCCCAGTCCGATCCCAACCGTCTTCCAATTGATGGCCCGCCTGTTGGCACTGAACACAAAGGAGAGCAGCAGAAGGACGGCCATGCCCAGAATGCCCCGTGCCAGATTCCCAATAGTGAAGCCCTGACTGGGTATCAGGCTGTCCTGAGGGTTATCGGTAAGGTCGTTTAGGGTAATTGGGTCGAAAGCAGGTGATAGGGTATCTGGAGTAAAGTTGTTCTGGGCTGCCAGGCTGAGGGAAATGGAGAAAAGCAGCAGTGGTAACCAGAGCCTGTGATTCATGCAGAATGTGCTAGGTTAACGTTTGCGTTTGGAGATTTCATCCCTGAGTTTTGCTGCTTTTTCATAATCTTCGCCGGCCACAGCCTTTTCGAGTTCTTTATGCAGCTCATCCAGGCTGAATTCCTTGTAGGGAGCTGAGGCTGCAGAATCAATTTCCACGGTTTCGCCTTCCTGCAGGATCTCGTCTACCACAATGCTGTCGTCTCCGCCTTCCTTCTCCTTATCCTTTGATGAAAATTTAAGGAAGATGCCGGCCTTGTCGAGAATTGTTTTATATGTGAAAATCGGGGCATTAAACCTTAGGGCAAGCGCAATGGCATCACTGGTCCTGGCATCGATGATCTCTTCTATTTTGTCTCTTTCGCAAATAATACTGGAATAAAAAACGCCGTCGACCAGTTTATGAATAATCACTTGCTTCACCACAATATCAAAGCGGTCAGCAAAATTTTTAAACAGGTCATGTGTGAGTGGGCGGGGTGGTTTAATTTCCTTTTCCAGGGCAATCGCAATGGACTGCGCCTCGAAGGCACCTATCACAATAGGCAGTTTACGGTCGCCGTCTACTTCATTCAGGATCAAAGCATACGCGCCATTTTGTGTCTGGCTGTATGATATCCCTTTTATTTTTAACCTTACTAAACTCATGTCCATCTGTAACGCAAAAGGCTGCCTAAACAAGGGATGTCCCATTATTTAAACAGCCCTTTAAGGGCACAAATTAACAAAAATTAAGCGTTTCGGGCTTTAAATTCCCTTAATTTTTCGGTGAGTTCCGGAACCACCTCAAAGGCATCACCTACTATGCCGTAATCCGCAGCTTTAAAAAACGGGGCATCTGGATCTATATTGATAACTACTTTTACCTTGGCCGAGTTAACACCGGCAAGGTGCTGGATTGCTCCCGAAATACCGATGGCGATGTACAGATTGCTGGCCACCGGTTTCCCTGTTTGCCCTACGTGCTCACTATGTGGTCGCCATCCCATGTCAGATACCGGCTTGGAACAAGCCGTTGCCGCTCCCAGAACCTCTGCCAGATCTTCGATCATGCCCCAGTTTTCCGGACCTTTTAGGCCACGTCCGCCGGACACTATAATATCTGCATCGGCAATGGTAGCCTTCCCCGCAACTTTGTCGATTTCCACCGAAGCGGTACTGAAAAGTTCCTCCTCAAGGCTTGGGCTGAATTTTTCAACATCGGCTTCCACCTTATTTTCCACCATGCCAAAAGCATTGTTTGATACCCCCAGGATCATGGTTTCGGTAAGGATTTCGGTATGGGCAAAGCCCTTGTTGCTGAAGGCTGTTCTTTTAACAACCATTGGGCTGGTACTTAAAGGTGCCGCGACAATGTTGGGAACATAGCCCGCTTTAAGTGTACCCGCCAGCAGCCCGGCCATGAATCTGGCATCGGCACCCGAGCTCAGGATAATTACCTTTGCACCTTCTTTTTCGGCAATCTGCGCCAGCAGGGCAGAATAAGCCCTGGCATTAAAAGGTTTTAGTTTTTCCTCCTGTACATCAACTACCCTGGCGACGCCGTATCCGGCAAGTTCGCCGGGATTATCGTTGTTTACCGAAATTGCGGTAACCGAAGTGCCCATCTGCAGGGCTACTTCACAGGCATAAGATGCCGCCTCGAAGGCATTTTTCCTGAATTTCCCATTCTCTGTTTCCGTATATACGAGTACTGACATGCTTTTTATGATATTAATTATTTTTTTCCGCTACTTTAATTGATTTAAGGAGTGTGGGGAAGGAAAATTTTGTCCTGTGCCCGGGCACTGTTGATTCTGCATCAGAACTAATCCTTATATGACTTTAGCTTCATTGTGCAGTAGTTCTACGAGTTCTTCCACCCTGGATGCATCAATCAGTTTGACCTGACCTTTGGGAGCCGGTTTCTCAAATTTACGGTCTGTAGTGGCCTTTGTGCCCCCGCTTGCGCCCACTACATTAAGTTTTTTCTGCCGGGCCATCATGATGCCCCGCATATTTGGGATCTTAAGGTCGCTCTCCTGTACCAACCCTTTCTGGCCCGCGATAATCAGGGGCAGAGTGGTGCTTAACTTCTCCTTCCCGCCATCGATTTCCCGTATGGCGGTGGCCTTGTTGCCTTCTACTTCAAGACCGATGCAGGTATTTACAAAGTTCATGTTAAGCAGGGAAGCCATTATGCCCGGTACCATCCCCCCGTTGTAATCAATGGATTCCCTGCCGCAGATAACCAGGTCGTACCCACCCTGCCTTACCACTTCGGCGAGTTGTTCCGCGACGAAAAAACCGTCGGTCGGCACAGCGTCTACCCTGAATGCCTCATCGGCCCCTATTGCAAGGGCTTTGCGGATGGTAGGTTCAGTTCCTGCCTCCCCGACAGTGGCCACGTGTACCGTTGCGCCTTGTTTTTCCTTGAACCATATGGCACGGGTTAAGCCGAATTCATCATTGGGGTTTATTACGAACTGAATGCCCGCACTATCAAATTTCGTATTGTCATCGGTAAAATTGATCTTCGAAGTGGTATCGGGAACATTGCTGATACAGACTAATATCTTCATGGACTAAATTTTAAGCTTCGGTTTAACACTGCCGCTAAGATAGCCATTAATTTTCAAAATTGCTATGCACGCATAGTATATTTAGCGGTTTTTTTTAGGCTTGTCTCTCCGGGTATTGATCATTATTTTTCTATTTTTGTGCGCATTCAAAAGTGAAGGATTATAACAGCGCTTATTTACGAGACAAATGAAAACACTACAGTTCAGGGAAGCCATATGCGAGGCGATGTCGGAGGAGATGAGAAGGGATGATACCATCTATCTTATGGGGGAGGAAGTAGCCGAATACAACGGAGCTTACAAGGCTTCAAAGGGGATGTTGGAGGAATTTGGCCCCGAACGGGTAATAGACACCCCCATTTCGGAACTTGGATTTTCCGGAGTGGGTGTAGGCTCGGCAATGAATGGGAACAGGCCTATTATTGAGTTTATGACCTTTAACTTCGCGCTGGTTGGCATTGACCAGATCATCAACAATGCCGCAAAGATGCGGCAGATGTCTGGCGGGCAATTCAATATCCCCATCGTGTTCCGCGGGCCTACCGCTTCGGCAGGGCAACTGGCGGCAACGCATTCTCAGGCTTTTGAAAGTTGGTTCGCGAATTGCCCCGGACTGAAAGTCGTGGTTCCTTCGAATCCCAAAGACGCAAAAGGCCTTTTAAAATCGGCGATCAGAGATGACGACCCCGTGATTTTCATGGAGTCTGAACAAATGTATGGCGACAAGGGGGAAGTCCCCGAAGAGGAATATACCATTCCACTTGGGAAGGCCGAAGTTAAAAGGGAAGGATCGGATGTTACCATCGTATCTTTTGGCAAGATAATTAAAGAAGCTTATAAGGCTGCTGAAGAACTTGAGGGCGAGGGCATAAGTTGCGAGGTTATAGATCTGATGACCGTGCGGCCAATGGATCAGGATACTATCCTTCAATCGGTTAAGAAAACCAACAGACTGGTAGTCCTCGAAGAGGCATGGCCTTTTGGCAACGTGGCCACGGAGATCACCTATCTGGTACAGGCCAAAGCTTTCGATTACCTTGATGCCCCGGTAGTGAAGATAAATACCGCCGATACACCGGCACCTTATTCGCCCGTTTTACTCCAGGAATGGCTGCCCAATCACCAGGACGTTATCAAGGCTGTTAAAAAAGTGTTATATAAGTAAAATGCACCTTTTAGACAGGGTAATTTAGCTTCGTTGATCATATGGGTGGGCGACGCAATTTCTTTCAGGGCCCTGGGAGGATTCAGGTCTTAAATTTGAATATGGTATGAGTGGTTGGCTTTATTTGCATAATATCCGGCTTTCAATCATGTGTAATTGATGAAGCAGGCCTTTTTATTAGTGTTGGCACTTTCCGCCTTTAGCAGTTTTGCACAGACTAAGGTAGGCGGCATTGTCAGGGACGAATCCGGCGCGGTAGTCGCATTTGCCAATGTGCTTTTCAGGAATTCCACAGAAGGCACTATCACTAATGACGACGGCAGGTTTTATATGGAATCGGAAAAGACCTACGATACACTGCTGGTCTCCTTTATTGGTTATAGCACGGAGGCAATCCCGCTGCCCGCCAGGGTAAACTACAATATGGATATCCGACTTTCAGAAGGGGGCGAACAGCTTGATGAAGTAGTGGTGTATGTGGGCAGGCAATCCAAGAAGGACAACCCCGCTATTGAAATCCTAAGGAAAATATGGGAAAAGAAACGGTTTAATGGGGTTAATAAGTTCAGGCAGTACCAGTTCGATAAATACGAGAAACTTGAATTCGACCTTAACACCATAGACAGTGCACTGATCAACAGCCGAATGTTCAATGGCCTGGAGTTTATGTTCGCCGACCTCGACACCTCGAGGATTACCGGAAAGACTTACCTCCCCCTTTTCCTGAATGAATCCTTTGCCCGTGTTTACGGAAACAACCTGCTTGGCGAGGTACGGCACGACGTTCTTGGTAATAAGAATTCCGGATTCAGCAACAACCAGGCCATCATAGCATTTGTTGAGGACCTCTATTCGGATTACGACATTTACAACAATTACCTGAAATTCTTCGACAAGAGCTTCACCAGCCCCCTTTCCAAAACCGGAATAGATACTTATAATTATGTGCTTTCAGACAGTGCATTTATAGATAACAAATGGTGCTTCAATATCGTCTATTATCCAAGGCGGAAGAACGAGCTCACCTTCAAAGGGGATTTCTGGGTTAACGACACCACCTATGCCATTAAAAAAATTAACCTCGAGGTTACAAAAAGTGCAAATATCAACTGGGTCAAAGAGATTTATATTGAGCAGGACTTTGAAGTTCTGAATGATTCGGTGTTTCTGCTGAAGCGCGATTATATGCTGAGCGATTTCAGCCTGAGCAAGAAGGAAGCATCAAGGGGAGTATATGGCAAACGAACCACTGTATACGACAATTACCTCTTTGATCAGCCCAAACCCAAGGAATTTTACACCTACGAGCCCGATCCTTATGACCCCCGGATATTTGACAGGGATAGTATCTTCTGGGCCCAAAACAGGCTCGAAGAGCTCAACAAAGACGAAAAGGGAATTTACACCTTGCTCGATACCCTTAAAACAGTATCCAAGTTCAGAACCTATTATGATATTGTGAGTATTCTTGGGTCGGGATATGTGGAAATTGATAAATGGAACCTCGATATCGGTGATATTTACAGCACCTTCGGTTACAACAATGCCGAAGGAATACGCATTAGGGGAGGCGCACGTACTTATTTCGGGCAGAACGACCCCTGGCGGCTTGAGGGCTACATGGCCTATGGCTTCGACGACCATAAAGTAAAACACGGCTTTTCAGCCAAATGGCTGCTCGACAGGCGGATGCGGCTGATTCTCTCAGGTGGGCACCGGCGTGATGTGGAACAACTAGGGCTAAGTCTTACAGCCACTAATGACGTTCTTGGGCGTAGTGTGGCCTCTTCCTCTGTGCTTACTGTGGGTTCCAACGACCGCCTTACTAACATTAACCTCACCACATTCAACATGGAGCTGGAACCGCTCAATAATTTCCGGGTACTTTTAGGGAGTTCCATCCGGACATTGAGTTCTGCCCTGCCGGAAGCTTTCAGCCTGAATTATCTGGATCCTTCCGAACCCGGAGGGATTGCCTCCGAAATCAAACAGTTCGAATTAAACACCACCCTGATCTATACCCCCGGCAGGCAGACCATTGGATATGGCGTGGAGCGCAGGGATGTGAATGAGAATTACAGTACCCTACTGTTTAATTATACGAGGGGGCTCAGCGGTTTTCTAGAGAGCGATTTTGATTTCAAAAAATTGCAGTTCTCCTATACCCAGCCCTGGCAGATAGGAGGCTTGGGAAGGCTGTTTACTACCGTGGAAGCAGGAAAGACCTTTGGGGCTGTCCCCCTCGGACTACTCAATGTTGTGCCGGGAAATCAGACCCTCTTTTCTATCTATACGACCTTTCCCAACCTCGACTTTTATGAGTTTGTAACGGATACTTATACGGCCGTGCACCTGGAACATAATTTTAATGGCAGGTTGTTTTCCCGTATCCCGTTTATGCGCAGGTTGAATTTAAGGGAAATAGTGGGCCTTCGGGGGGTTTGGGGAGACCTCTCCGATGAAAACATAGCTCTGAACAGTCCTACCAACATCCCGCTTGTTGCCCCGAACAAGAAGGTGTACTGGGAATATTCCCTGGGAGTAGGTAATATTTTCAGGGTTTTCAGAATCGATTTCAATTTCCGGGGCAATTACCTCGACAATCCGGATGCCAGACCATTCAGCATCACCGGCAGCTTTGGCTTCAGTTTCTGACAATTAGTGTTTAACCCACCGCTTGTACTATTTTTGCGACAGCGGTAAATCCAAAAATACCATATGAGTATGACAGCAAATGATGTAACTACTTTCGACGTGCTTATTGAGATCCCAAAAGGGAGCAGGAACAAATATGAGTATGATTTTGCCCTGAAGAAAATACGTTATGACCGTATGATTTTTTCTTCCATGATGTACCCTGCCGATTATGGGTTTATTCCAGAATCCCTTGCTCTGGACGGTGATCCGCTTGATGTGCTCGTGCTTGTAACCGAACCTACCTTTCCAGGCTGTGTTATGGAAGTGAAGCCGATAGGGGTCTTCCATATGGCAGATGAGAAAGGCCCGGACGAAAAAGTTATTTGTGTTCCCGTTTCAGACCCGGCCGGCAGCAAGATTTTCGACCTGCATGACCTCAACCCCCACCTGCTGAAAGAAATAGAACACTTTTTCAGGGTATATAAAGACCTGGAAAAAAAGAAAGTGGACGTTGGTGGCTGGGGCGATGTCAATGAGGCCAGAGATATAGTCGCCAAGTGCATCAACCGCTTCGCAGACAGCGGTATCCCGAAAGGTGAAGTCGGCATCAGATAGCGCTGCCCCGGGCTTGCCCGGACGGCTAGGCAATGGAGTTTTTTATGCTTTTTTATTCTGATACGTTTTACTACTTTTGCAGCCGTTTCAACTTCATAAATAGCTAATCAACATGGAAATACTAGTGAACTATTTGCCTGCCTTTGGGGTGCTGGGCCTGCTTTTCGTTTTTATAAAGAATGCCTGGGTTACCAAACAGGAGGTAGGGAATGAAAAAATGGCAAAAATTGCCAAAAATATAGCCGACGGCGCTATGTCATTTTTAAAATCGGAGTATAAGATCCTGTCTATTTTTGTAGTAGCCGTTGCCGTTTGATTGTATTTCAAGGGCGTAGCAGAAAGTGGCTCCAATGGGATGGTAGCAGTTTCCTTTATTGTAGGGGCTATTTGTTCGGCACTCGCCGGTTTTATTGGGATGCGGGTGGCCACCAAAGCAAATGTGAGGACCACGCAGGCTGCCAGGACATCCCTGGGCAAAGCACTGGAGGTAGCCTTTGCGGGAGGATCTGTAATGGGATTGGGCGTTGTTGGTCTCGGAGTCCTTGGCCTTAGCGGCTTATTTATGATTTACAACCAGCAGGGCTGGGGCATTGCGGAAGTTTTGAATGTATTGTCGGGATTTTCTCTTGGTGCTTCTTCTATCGCCCTTTTTGCCCGCGTAGGTGGCGGAATTTATACCAAGGCCGCCGATGTGGGTGCAGACCTGGTAGGGAAGGTTGAAGCCGGGATCCCGGAAGACCACCCGCTGAACCCCGCGACTATAGCGGATAATGTTGGCGACAATGTAGGCGATGTGGCAGGGATGGGCGCCGACCTTTTTGAATCCTATGTGGGGTCGATTATAGGGACCATGGTTTTGGGCGCAGTATTTGTTACGCTGCCTGAATTCCAGACCTCCTTCAATGGCCTGGGAGCCGTTTACCTCCCCCTGGCGCTGGCCGCCGTTGGGATCGTTATGTCTATCATTGGAACTTTTCTTGTCCGGGTAAAAGACGGAGGCTCTCCACACAAGGCGCTTAATATGGGCGAGTTCGGCTCAGCTTTTCTGATGTTGATCGCTTCCTATTTCATCATACAGCAAATGCTGCCTGACAGCTGGGTGGAAGAAGGGAGAACTTTCACCTCCATCGGGGTCTTCTGGGCTACAATTGCCGGGCTTGTAGCCGGACTGCTGGTAGGAAAGGTTACCGAATACTATACAGGCACAGGCACCAAACCGGTAATGTCTATTGTCAGGCAATCCGAAACCGGCGCTGCCACCAACATAATTGCCGGCCTTGGTGTGGGCATGATGTCTACCGCCATCCCCATTCTTCTTATCGCGTCTGCCATCCTCGTTTCGCATTACTTTGCAGGCCTTTACGGCATCGCTATTGCGGCTGTCGGGATGCTGGCCAATACCGGGATACAGCTGGCTGTTGATGCATACGGGCCCATTTCGGATAATGCCGGGGGCATAGCCGAAATGGCTGAATTGCCTAAGGAAGTACGGGAACGTACGGATCAGCTTGATGCGGTAGGTAATACTACGGCTGCTATTGGGAAAGGCTTTGCCATTGCTTCTGCAGCCTTAACAGCCCTTGCATTGTTTGCGGCATTCATGAAAACGGCCAATGTTAAGACAATTGATGTTTCCGAGCCCGCTATTATGGCAGGTTTGCTTGTTGGCGGAATGCTTCCCTTTGTGTTTTCAGCTCTTGCCATGAATGCAGTTGGAAGGGCAGCCATGGCAATGATAGAGGAAGTCCGAAGGCAATTCAGGGATATCCCCCAGTTAAAAGCGGCCCTCGAAATTATGCGCAAATATGATTCAGACATTTCCAGGGCATCCGTAGCTGACAGAAAAATATTTGATGAGGCAGACGGGGTTGCCGATTACCAGAAATGCGTTGCAATTTCAACGAATGCGTCTATCAGGGAAATGGTTCTCCCTGGTGTGCTGGCCATCGCAGTTCCGGTAGCTATTGGATTTATTGGCGGCGCGCAGATGTTGGGAGGCCTGCTTGCAGGTGTTACCACCGCAGGCGTCCTTATGGCAATCTTCCAGTCTAATGCCGGAGGTGCATGGGACAATGCCAAAAAAATGATCGAATCCCAGGGCCGCAAAGGAAGCGATGCACACAAAGCAGCCGTTGTTGGCGATACCGTAGGAGACCCCTTTAAGGATACCTCAGGACCTTCGCTAAATATACTCTTAAAGTTAATGTCGGTGGTGGCCCTCGTAATTGCGCCCAGTATCGCGCTTTCATCGGCTGACATTACCACCTATAACGAGAATCCATCTATTCCCCTGTATCAGGTCGAAACCTCAGACCAGCAGGTACAGGTGGAAATGGAAACCCTGGCGGGAAACCGGGTGAAAGCCACGGTTACAACTACATTTACCTCCGCAGGGGAAAAGCACAGGAACGAAGTGGTTCTTGAAGGCAGCGAGCAGGAGGTGGCAGCTAAGCTGGCAGCCATGAAAGCTGGCCCCGCATCCAAAACTCCTGTTGTAAAGGCGGGGGCGGATCAGGTAAATGGAAAAGAAGCTTCCTGAACGCAAAGAGTTGATTCAATTAAAAAAACCCGCAAAATAATTTGCGGGTTTTTTTGTGGAGAGGTAACTTAACGCGGACATGGACTACCACGATATTACAACCCTGGGTATTGCCTTTGGGCTTGGTCTGCTTGTTGGCCTGCAACGTGAAGTCTCAAAAACCAAACTTGCCGGGGTACGTACCTTTTCATTGATCGCCATGCTTGGGGCTCTGGCCGGCTTTCTGAGCCGGGATTTCGAGAACCCCTTTATACTTCCTTTGCTAGCCATTGCCCTGACCATCATACTTTCCACCGGGAATCTGCTAAAGCTTAAAATGGACTCCAAGCCTGATATAGGCCAGACTACTGAGGTGGCAGCCCTGCTCATGTTTGCAATTGGCGGGTATCTGGTGCTGGGGGAACGCATCCTGGGGATTATAGCCGGGGGTGGTATGGCCATCTTATTGTTCGTAAAGGAACGGCTGCATGGCTTTATAGAAAAACTGCAAAACAAGGAACTTGCTGCTATCATGACCTTTGCCGGGATATCGCTGGTGATCCTCCCAATCCTACCGAATGAGACCTTTGGCCCATTCAATGTTCTGAACCTTTATAATATCTGGCTGATGGTGGTCCTGATAGTCGGGATTAGCGTGGTGGGGTATTTCCTATACAAGTTTACAGACCAGCGAATCGGGATCATTTCCAACGGAATTCTGGGGGGCCTTATCAGCAGTACGGCCACTACGGTGAGCTACGCCCGGAAAACTGCTGAGACCAGGCCTGTGAGCAGCATGGCCGCCTTTGTGATCACGGCAGCTTCGGCAATCACCCTGGTAAGGATACTAATTGAAGTGGGGGTGGTAATCCCAGGGATGCTGAAAGACATTATTCTGCCTATTCTGGTAGAGTTTGCCCTGATGGTAGCTCTGTGTGTTGCCATGTTTTATTTGATCAACCGCCGGGAATCAATCGATGAAATGCCGGAACCCGAGAACCCCGCACAGTTTAAGAGTGCACTGCTTTTCGGATTGCTTTATGGGCTTATTCTACTGGCAGTTGCCTTTGCAAAGGAAGAATTTGGCAAAGGGGGATTATTCGTGGTGGCAGTTATAAGCGGCCTCACTGATGTTGACGCGATAACCCTATCTCTATCCCAGCTAATGAAACAGGGCAGTCTGCAACCCGAAAACGGGTGGAGGCTGATCCTGCTGGCATCCCTTTCCAATTTGTTATTCAAGGGTATTCTGGCGGCCGTCCTCGGAAGCAGGCTACTCCTTAAATGGATAGCCGCATCTTTTGGCATTTCCATAGTGGCCGGATTATTGTTAATTTGGCTATGGCCGTCAAACTGGCACTTTTGAATGAGAATCTTCAGATCCAAAGATCCATTACAGATAATTGCTTTTCATACTTACGGGACCAGTTCGCACCTCTATGTTAAGGGCAGGGCTCTGGAGGATGAGAACATAAATTTGTCTGCAAAAAACATCTGGCACCTCTTGCTTAACAGTTGGAAGCGATTTGGAACTGATGAGATCGGTCATTGCCCGTTAACCCTGCACTTATCAGATGGCACCACAGTAAACACCGTTACCGATTCGGAGGGGTTCTTCCTGATTGATGAGGGCTCTTCCGATCTTGATCGCCATGCCGATGAGGAGGGTTGGGTACCCTATGAGATTTCCTATACGGCCGATGAACATCTTTCGCGCGTAAACGGGCTAAACCGATTCCCGGGGGAGTTTTTGATTCCTTCGCCAAATGCAGAATTCGGGGTTATCAGTGATATAGATGACACCATCCTGCATACAGGGGTGGTTTCTTCTCTCAAATGGCAGGTAATTAGTAATACCATTTTTAAAAGGCCAGAAAAGCGAATTCCACTCGAAGGAGCAGCCGTCTTTCTAGAATTGCTTCACCTGGGGAGGACAGGAAAAGCGGCCAACCCAATATTTTATGTAAGCCACAGTCCCTGGAACCTGTACCGCTACCTTTTGTTTTTCCTGGAAAGGAACAACTTCCCCAAAGGCCCTATCCTGCTGAGGAATTTCAAAAGTATTCTGCCATGGCGGAAATCGAAGGAGAAGCCACTTAAGCAGAAAGAGATCCTGAATATTATGAAGACCTATCCCCATATGCAGTTCGTTTTGATTGGAGATAGCGGAGAACATGATGCGGATATTTATATGGAAATTGCTGAAACCCATCCAAACAGGGTCCTCGCTATTTACCTGAGAAGTGTTCGCCACAGGAAAAGGAAGATGCGGGTTATGGGGCTGTTTGAGAATTATAAAACCACGCCCGTGCTCCTGGCGGAAGACAGCGGCGAACTAATTGCACATGCACGGGAGATGGGTTTTATCGCTGCAGACCATCTTAAAACAATCCGTGTATCTCCGCATCAATCCGGTTGATCACCTCTCCCAAATGCTCCGGGTTATCAACAAAATTAAACCTGTCTACATTTATAACCAGCAATTTGCCTTTTTCGTAGCTCTGTACCCAGGCCTCATATCGCTCGTTCAGCCGGCTCAGGTAATCTATGGAAATGGAATTTTCATATTCCCGCCCCCTTTTATGAATCTGGTCTACCAGGTTGGGGATCGAACTCCTGAGGTATATGAGCAGGTCGGGAGGTAACACCAGGCTTTCCATCAAATTGAAAAGGCTGGAATAATTCTCAAAATCACGGTTGGTCATCAAGCCCATCGCGTGCAGGTTGGGTGCAAAAATATGGGCGTCTTCGTATATGGTCCTGTCCTGGATGACATTTTTTCCACTCTCCCTGATTTTCAGGATTTGGCGGTAACGGCTGTTTAAAAAGTATATCTGCAGGTTAAAGCTCCAGCGCGCCATTTCCGTATAAAAATCATCCAGATAAGGGTTATCAACCACATCTTCATAATGTGCCTCCCACTTGTAGTGCCTTGATAATAATTTCGTTAAGGTTGTTTTACCGGAACCGATATTTCCAGCGACTGCAATGTGCATGAGGAGCAGATATTTATGGTTGGCGTTTGAAAATCATAAGGCACACAATATACAAAGTATCCGGGGTACTGGAAAAAATAGTCGGGGAAATACCTGATCCAATAAATGAGCAGCAAAATTTTTATTTCATGGGTAAATATGTACTTTTGTCCGGATTAAAAACAGAGGATGGATTTGACTGATTGCAACCTCTGCCAACGAAAGCCTTCCGCCTCCAAATCGCGATGTCGGAAAAGAGGGGTGCTTCGGGAATACAAAAAATGCTAAAGCAGTTTCTTCAGGTACGCACCAGTGGCAAACTACTTTGCTTTTCAGCTAAATCAGCAATAACAGAAATTACAGTTACATATATGCCCTATTTTTTTACTTCGGAGTCGGTGAGTGAAGGCCACCCCGACAAGATTGCAGACCAGATCAGCGATGCCCTGCTCGATAATTTCCTGGCATTTGATCCGGAAAGCAAGGTAGCCTGCGAAACGCTTGTAACAACGGGGCAGGTGATCCTGGCGGGGGAAGTGAAGAGCAAGACCTATGTGGATCTGCAGCAAATAGCGCGGGATACCATCAACAGGATCGGGTATACCAAGGGCGAGTATCAGTTCAGCGGGGATTCCTGCGGGGTTATATCGCTTATCCATGAACAATCCAAAGATATCAACCAGGGCGTAGACAGGGGCTCGAAGGAGGAGCAGGGAGCCGGAGACCAGGGGATGATGTTTGGCTACGCCACCACGGAAACGGCCAATTTTATGCCCCTTGCACTCGATATTTCGCACCGTATCCTTATGGAACTGGCCAAAATGAGGCACGAAAATGATGTAATTACCTATCTGAGACCGGATTCCAAAGCCCAGGTAACCATTGAATATTCAGATGATAAGGTTCCAAACCGCATCGATACTATAGTGGTTTCGACCCAGCATGACGAGTTCGATGAGGATGCAGACCGCATGCTGAATACCATCAGAGAGGACATCATCAATAAACTCATACCAAGGGTTATAAGTCAGATGGCGCCCAGGGTCAGGGCACTTTTCAGGCAGGATATAACCTATCACATCAATCCCACAGGTAAATTTGTAATAGGCGGGCCTCACGGCGACAGCGGCCTGACGGGAAGAAAAATCATTGTTGATACCTATGGAGGGAAAGGAGCCCACGGTGGAGGGGCCTTTAGTGGCAAGGATCCCAGCAAGGTCGACCGAAGTGCCGCCTATGCCGCAAGGCATATGGCTAAAAACCTGGTAGCTGCCGGGGTGGCAGACGAGCTTCTTGTACAGATCAGCTATGCCATAGGCGTGGTTGAACCAACATCCATATATATAGATACCTACGGTACTTCGCATGTGGGGCTTACAGATCATGAGATTGCCGATAAGGTCCGGCAGCTTTTTGACATGCGACCATTTGCGATAGAAAAACGCCTGAAACTCAGGAACCCTATTTACCTGGAGACTGCGGCCTACGGCCATATGGGCAAAACTCCAAGGATGGTAAAAAAGGTTTTCGCATCGCCATATAACGGCAGGATAGAGACTGAAGTGGAACTCTTTACCTGGGAAAAACTAGACATGGTAGACGAAGTCAGGAAAGCCTTTAATCTCTGATTTTTTTAAAAAAGATTAGGATTTTCACTGTCGGGCTCCATATATTTGCATGCATTAAGTTCCAGGACATACTGAAAGTTATCAAGAAAGGTGGAGGGAATAGACCCGCTGAAGCCTTAGCAACCCTTTGTTTCCAACAGAGAAGGTGCTACATTCTATCCGAATTGCTGGGAAAAAGATCCGTGGCATCAGGAATAGATAACAACTTTGAAATTACCCTTCGTAATTCTACCTTTCTTTTTAACGTTTAAATGCTGCCAGCCGGGGGAAACGGCCGGTTTCCTGTTATCTTCCGGAATGGGAAGGCAATGCTTACAAAAGGCATAAGGACAATATAATGGTTGTTAACGCAAAAAGAGAGATGCTCTATCATTTAAAAATAAAGGATTATACAACCTTTAGCGGGGTAAAGCAGGATATTAACCTGTCTTACCAGTTATTCGGGCCACCACTTCATTCGGCCCCAATCGTACTGGTAAACCATGCCCTTACCGGCAACTCGAATGTTACAGGCGACCAGGGATGGTGGTCATCGCTAATTGGTGAAGGTAAATGTATCGATACCAAGAAGTACACGGTATTGTCTTTTAATGTACCCGGTAACGGTTATGATGGCTTTGTAATAGACAACTATAAGGATTTTGTAGCGGGCGATATAGGGCGCTTGTTTATCCTTGGCCTGGAAGCCATGGGTGTCGAAAAGCTTTTTGCAATTATCGGAGGATCCCTTGGCGGGGGAATCGCCTGGGAAATGGCGGCACTTAACCCCGGGCTGACTGAACACCTTATCCCGGTAGCGTCTGACTGGAAATCTACGGACTGGCTAATTGCCAACTGCCAGATACAGGAGCAGTTTCTGGTTAACTCCAAACAACCGGTGCACGATGCAAGGATGCATGCCATGCTTTGTTACCGGACCCCGGAATCGTTCAAGCAACGATTTCAGCGAAGCACCAATGAGGAGCTCCAGGTCTTTAATGTGGAAAGCTGGCTGATGCATCACGGGAAGAAATTACAGGAACGCTTTCAATTATCGGCCTATAAACTCACTAACCACTTACTCAGGACTATTGATATTACCAGAAACGGGGAGGAGGCTTTCCTCAGGCTGCAGCAGAGTGATACCAATATTCATATTATTGGGGTGGACTCCGATCTGTTCTTTACCGCGAAGGAGAACAAGGAAACCTATAAGCAACTGGCGCGGGCCAACAGCAATGTAACTTACGGAGAGATACAGTCGGTTCACGGCCATGATGCATTCCTGATAGAATTCGAGCAGATGAAGAAACTGCTCAAGTCGATTTTCGATCAGAATGGCAGGGCCCAAAGGGTAAAGGTGCTTAAATTTGGCGGCACCTCCCTGGCAAACGGGGAAGGTATAGGCAGGGTGCTGGAAATAATTTCTGGCAAGGTACGGGCAGGTGAGAATATAGTGGTGGTGCTTTCAGCCAGGGAAAAGGCAACAGACCAACTGGAGGGCATCCTCAATAAAGCGGCAGGAGGAACGGACTATAAAAAGGACTTTGAGGCCTTTGAAAAGTATCAGAAACATACCTTCAAAAATGTTAGCCTCTCCCGGGAATTCAGAGAACTTGTGCAGTTATTTGAAGGGGTAGCCCTGCTTGGGGATTACAGTTCCCGGATAAAAGACCAGGTAATATCATACGGGGAGATCATCGCCGCGAGACTGCTCACCAAATTACTGATAGGTAAAGGCATCAATGCCGTTTTACTGGATGCCAGGCAGCTTATAAAAACCGATGACAGTTTCGGGGAAGCCAAGGTGCTGGAATCACTCTCTAAAGAAAATGTGCTGCGGGCATTCTCCGAGCTCGAACCGGACTGTGTACCGGTCATCACCGGTTTCATTGCTTCCAACAGGGCGGGAGAAACCACTACCCTGGGGCGCAACGGAAGTAATTATACGGCCTCCCTCCTGGCTAATTTTCTTGATGCCCAGGAGTTACAGAACTACACACATGTTGATGGGATATTTACCGCCAATCCCGAACTGGTGCCGGAGGCCCAGAAGATCTCCCAGCTTTCCTACAGCGAGGCCAACGAGCTGGCGAACTTCGGAGCTACCATCCTTCATGCGAAGACCATAATCCCCTTACTGGAAAAGAACATTCCGCTTCGTATTCTCAACACCTTTAATAACGATAATGAGGGAACCCTAATCAGTGCCAGGAGTGCCACGGAAGGAATTAAATCGCTGTCGGTTATTGAGAACGAAGCCCTGATCAATCTGGAGGGCAGGGGTCTGTTGGGGAAGGTTGGGGTAGATGCCCGGATTTTTAAGGCACTGGGGCAAAGCAATATCAATGTAGGCATCATCTCCCAGGGATCATCCGAACGGGGGATTGGCCTGGTAGTAGCCTCCGATAAGGCAAGGCAGGCCAAAGCGGCCCTGGAAGCCGAATTCGAAGATGCCTTCCGGTCGCAGGATATCAATACCATTACCATTATCGATGATGTGTCTGTGATTTCCATTATCGGACAGGACCTGAGTACCTTCCATAAACCCTATAATGCGCTTATAAAGAACCAGATTGTTCCCCTCCTTTTTAATAATACGGTCTCGGGTAAAAATGTAAGTCTGGTAGTGAGGAAGACAGACCTACATAAGGCCCTTAATGTTATGCACGGGCAAATTTTCGGCATCAGCAAAAAGGTGAACCTTGCCCTTTTTGGGCATGGGAATGTGGGGGGCACCCTTGTAGACCAGATCCTGAGATCCGCTAAAACCATCGAAAAACGCAAAGGAATCCATTTGAATGTCTTTGCCCTGGCCAATTCCAGGAAATTGCTGCTTAACAAACAGGGTGTGGGCAAGCACTGGAAGAGCGCTATAGAGGAAAAAGGGGAAGCATATACCCTTGAGGATGTTTTTGACTTTGCCCGCAAGAACCACCTGGAGAACCTGATCGCTGTAGACAACACCGCAAGCGAGGATTTTGTGGCCAGGTATTTTGAGTTTGTGGAAAACGGTTTCGATCTGGTTTCCTCCAACAAGATAGCCAATACCCTGGGGTTTGATTTTTACCAACTTCTAAGGGAGGAATTGGGCAGGTACCAGAAGCAATATCTGTATGAAACAAATGTGGGGGCAGGGTTGCCACTTATAGACACCATTAAGCTGCTACATTTATCCGGGGAGAACATTACCCGTATTAAAGGTGTTTTTTCGGGTTCCCTCAGTTATATCTTCAATACCTTTTCTGAAGGGAAGCAGCCTTTTTCGGCCATCCTGAAGGAAGCAATGGAGAAAGGATTCACGGAACCGGACCCGCGGGAGGATTTGTCTGGAAATGACGTGGGTAGAAAATTGCTGATCCTTGCCCGCGAACTGGACCTTAGGAACGAGTTCCCGGACATCCGCATCCAGAACCTGATCCCCGCTGACCTGCAAAAGGGTGAGGTATCAGAATTCCTTGGAAAACTGGATTCCCTTGACACCCTGTTTGAAAAGACACGATCGGAGCAAAAACCCGGCCATGTGTTGCGCTACGTGGGCGACCTGCATGGCGATCTCAGGAAAGAGAAAGGGATTCTCGATGTGCAACTGATTTCAGTACCCAATGTAAGCGCACTCGGACAGGTAAAAGGATCTGATTCCATTATTGAGATCTACACCGAATCTTATGGGACCCACCCGCTCGTTATCCAGGGCGCCGGGGCAGGAGCCGCGGTAACGGCCAGGGGGGTGTTTGGCGATATCCTCCGGATCGCTGAAAAAGGATAGGGCGTAGCCTTATATAGAATTTATTTAAGTAATAAGCATGAAGAAAAAACAATTTGAAACCGAGGCCATCAGGACACAGATAGAGCGCACGAAATTCCTGGAGCATGCCAACCCCATTTATCTTACTTCGAGTTTTGTATTTGAGGATGCCGAAGATATGCGCGCCTCATTTGCCGAGGAAAAGGACAGGAACATCTATTCCCGTTATTCGAACCCCAATTCTTCCGAATTTATAGAAAAAGTTTGCAAAATGGAAGGTGCCGATGACGGATTTGCCTTCGCATCGGGCATGGCAGCTGTTTTTTCTACCTTCGCAGCCTTGCTGGACAGTGGGGATCACGTAGTTTCGGCCAGGAGTATTTTTGGTTCAACCCATAGCCTCTTTACCCAGTTCTTCCCCCGGTGGAACATCACCCACAGTTATTTCAACACCAACGAGCCTGAGGCAATAGAGGGTTTAATACAACCCAACACCCGTATGATCTATGCCGAAACACCTACCAATCCGGGGGTGGATATCCTGGACCTTGAAGCACTGGGAGACCTGGCGCGGAAACACAATATCCTTTTGGTAATAGACAATTGTTTTGCCACCCCTTACCTGCAACAGCCCATGAAATTCGGGGCCGACCTTGTAATCCATTCAGGCACCAAACTTATGGACGGACAGGGGAGGGTTCTGGCCGGCATCACCGTTGGAAAACGGGACCTGGTCGATAAGATATACCGGTTTTCAAGGATCACCGGCCCTGCACTTTCACCGTTTAATGCCTGGATTCTTTCAAGGAGCCTGGAAACCCTTGCTGTGCGGGTCGACAGGCATTGTGAGAATGCCCTGAAACTGGCCACTTTCCTTGAAGGCCACACAAGAGTTAACTGGGTAAAGTACCCCTTCCTTCCTTCTCACCCGCAGTATGATCTCGCAAGGAAACAGATGAAGGCCGGAGGTTGTGTTGTGGCTTTTGAAATTAAGGGGGGGATTGAAGCCGGCAGGAATTTTTTTGATTCCATTAAACTTCTTTCACTTTCGGCCAACCTTGGTGATACGCGCAGTATAGTTACCCACCCGGCCTCTACCACCCACAGCAAACTGGCACCGGAGGAACGGGAAGCAACGGGGATAACCGATGGGTTGGTTAGGGTGTCTGTTGGCCTGGAGCATATAGATGATATTATGGACGATGTAAGCCAGGCTCTTGGCGCCTAGTGACCGGGCCTGATGATAACTGCAGCCCGCGCCACCCAATGTCGGGCAGCCGGCGGCAGGGCTGCAAGTTGGGCTAAGCCGGAACGTTAATTTTATTTATCTTCGTACCATGCTTTCCAAAAAAACAAAATATGGGTTAAAGGCACTGACCTACCTGGCAGCCCAGGCTAACAAAAAACCCGTCCAGATTGCGGAGATCGCCAAACACGAAAATATTTCCCAGAAATTTCTGGAAAGTATTCTGCTAACGCTTCGCAAAACCGGTTTTCTTGGATCCAAAAAGGGAAAGGGTGGCGGATATTATTTGATCAAATCCCCGGCAGAGATCCCCATGACTTCCGTGATCCGTGTTTTGGAAGGTCCGATAGCCATGGTTCCCTGTGTGAGCCTTAACTTTTATGAGAAATGCGAGGACTGCCCGGATGAGAATGAATGTTCCGTACATAAGCTGATGCTGATGGTACGCGACAGTGCCCTTGATGTTTACCGTAATAATACCCTGGCCGATATATTAACCTGAGCATCCCGCCCATTGGTAAAAATGGCCGGTGAAATACCTCTTTCACTAATTACCGTAAATTCTCCGACTTAATAAATAAGCAAGGCAGCTAGTATTTTAATAGAAAAAATGTACAGAAAGCCCGTATTTTTTAAAAATCTATTAAAACTATGGGCTAGTTCTCATAATTGTAGATTTTTTAACGCCTTCATTATTTTAATTGGCTTATTTTTGATTATCCTATTTAGTCGATAGGTTTATCGAATTTTTTAACACCCACCTGGCAGGGTTCAGGTAAACAACACTGAAAACATAAGCTACCTCCCGATGAGGGCAGGCAGAAATAATTAAGATCAGGACAGTATGCGATTATCTGAAGAACAAATTCGGGCACTGAATGCGCAATTAAAGGGAATCCCGCCGGAAGAGATTATCTCCTGGGCCGTTACATACGCAAAGAAGGCTGTGGTTACAACAAATTTCAGGCCTTATGAGGTAGCTATCCTTCACGCGGTTACCGATGTTAAGAGGGATATTCCCGTAATCTGGTGCGATACCGGTTACAATACCCCCAATACATACCTCCATGCTGAAGAACTCATTTCCAGGCTCGATCTGAATATTATATTGTATGTGCCCAGGCAGACTTCGGCGTACAGGGATGTGGTAATGGGCATTCCCGATATAGACGACCCCCGGCATGCTGAGTTCACCGAACAGGTAAAACTGGAACCTTTCCGGAGGGCAATGGCCGAACATCAGCCCGATGTATGGTTTACTAACCTCCGCAAAGGGCAGACTGCCCTCCGCGACAAACTTGATATCTTAAGTATTGGGAGCAATGGGGTGCTTAAGGTCAGCCCCTTTTATCATTGGAGTGATGCCCAACTCGATGTATACCTCAAAGAACTGGGCCTGCCAAATGAACACAAGTATTTCGATCCTACCAAAGTACTGGAGAACAGGGAATGCGGTCTTCATACCTGAAAAATCAGATTGATAGCTGCTATCCGGAATCAATTTATTTAAAACCTATAGAACAGATAGGTAAAATAGGAAAATATGCAAAGCTTTAGGACAGAAATTGAAAATCCCGTAGTCGCCAAAGACATCATAGATCTGGAGCGCAAAATTCGTCAATTCAGAGACGGAAAGCTCGATGAGGAGAAATTCCGCAGCCTGCGGCTGGCCCGGGGGATATATGGTCAACGTCAGGAAGGCGTGCAAATGATACGGATTAAACTTCCCTATGGGAAGGTGACTTCTCAACAGTTGCGCAGGATTTCCGATGTGGCCGACGAATATTCGACAGGCCGCCTGCATATTACCACACGACAGGACATACAGATACACTATGTAGACCTGGCGCGTACGCCTGAACTATGGGCGGAACTGGAAAAGGATGAGGTAACTATCCGCGAAGCGTGTGGTAATACCGTTAGGAATGTTACCGCCAGCGAAACGGCAGGCATAGATGTGAATGAACCTTTTGATGTCTCTCCATATGCACACGGTCTTTTTCAGTATTTCCTGAGGAACCCTATAGGGCAGGAGATGGGGCGTAAGTTTAAAGTGTCGTTCTCCGCAAGTGATGAGGACTCAGGTCTTTCCTATATGCACGACCTCGGGTTTATTGCCAAAATCAAGGATGGTGTTAGGGGCTTTAAAGTCATGATAGGTGGTGGCCTGGGTTCCCAGCCAAGGCATGCAGATGAGCTGTATTCCTTCCTGCCGGCAGACCGGATTATCCCTTTGATGGATGGTGTAATCCGGGTATTCGACCGCTACGGTGAGCGAAAAAGCCGCGCAAAGGCACGGATGAAATTCCTCTTAAAAGACCTGGAACTCGAAGGTTTTAAAAAATTGCTGGAAGATGAAAAACTGGCTGTCCCTCATGAATCATTTGCCATAGATGCGGAGGCCTACCCCAGGGTAACAGTTTCCCTGCAGGAACCGCCTGCCGTACCAATTAACGATCTCAATGCATATGAACAATGGAAAGCTACCAACCTGGTTGCCCAAAAGCAAAAGGGGTTTGTTGCCATTGGGGTAAAGGTCATGTTGGGCGATTTCTATACAGACAAGGCAAGGCAGCTTGCAGACCTGATTGAAAATTATGCGGCAGGGGAGCTAAGGCTTTCACTAAGGCAAAATATCCTGATTCCTTATGTAAAGGAAACGCACCTGCCTTATTTCTATAACGTCCTTGAAAACCTCGGTCTGGCGGAAGCCGGATACAATAAGGCTCTGGATATCACGGCCTGTCCGGGCACCGATACATGTAACCTGGGGATTGCCAGCAGCACTGGCATCGCGGTGGAACTGGAAAGGGTACTTAAGGCGGAATACCCTCACTACATCAACAATGCCGATGTGGTTATCAAGATCAGTGGCTGCATGAATGCCTGCGGGCAACACAATATGGCACATATAGGTTTCCAGGGGATGTCTGTTCGGGCTAAGGATAAACGTGTGGCGCCGGCACTCCAGGTTTTGCTTGGAGGTGGCAACCGGGGTAACGGAAATGGGGTATTTGCAGACAAGGTAGTGAAGATCCCGTCCAGGCGCGGCCCTCAGGCTCTTCGCCTGATCCTTGACGATTACGAGACCAACGGCAAGGGCCTTCCCTATGAGGAATATTATGCAGAAAAAGGACAGCTATATTTTTATGAGTTCCTTAAAACGCTGACCGATGTTGATAATCTAACCGATGAGGACTTTATAGACTGGGGCAACACCGAACGCTACGAAAAGGCTATTGGCATAGGCGAATGCGCCGGGGTGGTTATTGATCTGGTGGCGACCCTGTTGTTCGAAAGCGAAGAAAAAATGGATAATGCGCAGGCTGCCCTGGACGAAGGCAAATGGGCATCAAGTATATACCATTCCTATTCTTCTATGGTAAATTCCGCCAAGGCGCTCCTCACGGCTGAAGATAATAAAACAAACACCCATGCCGGGATTATAAGCGATTTCCAAAAACTTTTTGTGGAAAGCGGCAAAATTAATATTGACGCTTCTTTTGAAGAAATGGTATTGCAACTTAAAAATAATGCCCCTACCGAGACTTTTGCCAATTCCTACCTTCAGGAAGCCAGGAAGTTTCATGAAAGGGCCGAAAGTTACAGGAAAAGGGAATTGGTAGAAGCCTGAAAATATGGATATAGGAAACGGCATAAAGAAAAGTTCAAACCCCGGCGACCGTGGCACGGTGTTCCCACGACTTACCGTTGTTGGCGCAGGTCCCGGCGATGTGGAACTGATCACCCTCAAGGGGGTGAAGGTTCTGGGAGACGCAAGGGTGGTGCTGTACGATGCCCTTGTTGATCCTGCGTTACTTACCTATGCACCGGCGGCGGAACACATATTTGTAGGAAAAAGAAAAGGCTGTTATTCGTATCAACAGGAACAAATAAATGAATTAATTGTTAGCAGAGCATACAGCCATGGTCATGTGGTACGACTTAAGGGCGGCGACCCCTTTGTTTTTGGAAGAGGTGCCGAGGAAATGGAATATGCGGCCGCCCACGGGCTGGCCGTGAGCATGGTTCCTGGTATTTCGTCCTGTGTTTCCGTGCCTGCATCCCAGCATATTCCCGTTACAAAAAGGGAAGTTGCTGAAAGTTTCTGGGTTATTACAGGGACCACCCGGAACCATGAATTGTCTGCAGACATACATCTGGCAGCCAGGTCAGGAGCCACCGTGGTCATCCTGATGGGGATGTCTAAATTAACTGAAATAGCAACCCTCTTCAGGAAAGAAGGAAAAGGGGATTTGCCTGTAGCCATTATACAAAACGGAACTCGTGCTGACGAGAAAATAGGTGTATGCACAATAAATAATATGGTTGCTATGGTGCAGGAACGGCAATTATCCAACCCGGCAATTATAATTATCGGCGAAGTAGTGGCCCACAGGGAAAAGCTGTTGCGCATAGAACATCAAATTACAAAGGAAGCGGCACATGAATGAACACAATAATCTATACCCGGTTTTTTTAAAGGTCGGCCAATTGCATATCCTTATTGTAGGCGGTGGGAATGTGGCAGAAGAAAAGCTCCGCTTCTTAACCAAGTCCAGTCCCAATGCGGTTGTAAGCATGGTAGCCACGATGTTCCGGGAGGAAACCCTGAGGCTTGCCGATCAATTCAATGTAGAATGTATTGTAGACAGTTACGATGCCAGGTACCTGCAGGGGAAACATTTGGTAATCGCCACCACCGACGACCCGGAAGTAAATATCCGCGTATATGAGGATTGCAGGGAACGCGATAAACTGGTGAATGTGGCCGATAATCCCCCGTACTGCGATTTTTATATGGGGGGCATTGTAACAAAAGGTAATGTGAAGCTGGCTATTTCCACCAACGGGAAATCTCCAACCACTGCAAAGCGGCTCCGGCAGTTTTTTGAAGAGGTATTGCCAGAGGATTTAGATCAGATGGTGCAAAACCTGAATGCCTACAGAGAGACTCTGAAAGGTGATTTTGAGTATAAAGTGAACAAAATGAACGAGGTTACCAGGATACTGGTCGGAAAAAACAACTAAATAACAGGGAATTTTGGCTGCCAGAAGGTAACCCCCTATAATGCAGTTAGAATACAAAAGAAAGAACATGATCAAAACAGATATCATTGTTATTGGCGCCGGTCCTACCGGCCTGTTTACGGTGTTTGAAGCAGGCTTGCTGAAGATGAAGACTCACCTGATTGATGCACTCCCGCAACCAGGGGGGCAGTGTTCGGAAATTTACCCGAAAAAGCCCATATACGACATCCCCGCCTACCCGGAGATCCTTGCAGGGGATCTGGTACAAAGGCTCATGGAGCAAATAAAACCATTTAGCCCTGGTTTTACATTGGGCGAGAGGGCAGAAACGCTGCAGCGGCTGGACGATGGTTCCTTTATAGTTAC
This sequence comes from uncultured Flavobacteriaceae bacterium, assembly GCA_964434565.1. GTDB lineage: Bacteria > Bacteroidota > Bacteroidia > Flavobacteriales > Flavobacteriaceae > Zeaxanthinibacter. The sequence continues at coordinate 35,974 of CAYSVQ010000189.1, forward strand.
AACCAACAAAGGTACGGCCCACCAGGCTCCGGTGGTAGTCATTGCCGGTGGGCTTGGTTCCTTTGAGCCCAGGAAACCCCCTATTCCCAATATTCAGGATTTTGAGGATAAGGGGGTAGCCTATATGGTTAAGGACCCTGAGGTTTTCCGAAATAAAAAGGTGGTAATAGCCGGGGGGGGCGATTCTGCCCTGGACTGGTCTATCTTCCTGTCTGATATAGCTGCCGAGGTAACCCTGGTACACCGCAGGAACGAATTCCGCGGAGCACTGGATTCTGTTGAAAAGGCTTCTGAACTTGCAAAACTTGGCAAAATCAGGCTCATTACAGAAGCGGAGATTACCAAACTGTACGGAGATGAGCATCTCGAAGCCGTGGTAGTAGAGCATAACGATTCAACCAAAGGAGAGACCTACCTGGAAACCGATTTCTTTATCCCGTTATTCGGGCTTTCACCCAAATTGGGGCCAATAGGCGACTGGGGCCTGGAAATTGAAAAAAATGCCATCAAGGTAAATAATGCCTATGATTACCAGACCAATATTCCGGGGGTTTATGCCATTGGCGATGTAAATACCTATCCCGGTAAGCTGAAACTCATCCTCTCGGGCTTCCATGAGGCGGCGGTTATGTGCCAGAGTGCATACCAGTTGGTAAATCCCGGCAAACGCTATGTTATGAAGTACACAACCGTTGGTGGGGTAACAGGTTTCGATGGTTCCAAAAAAGAGGCTCAGAAGGAAGTAATTCAAAGTATTACGGTTTAGTGTTTTTTAGTTTGCCACAGCAGAGAACCTTTCGGTCTGAGGAGACCGAAAGGCTTCTCTGTTTAATGCCCGGACTTTAAAAAAAGTTGCAAACACTTGCTTATATCTGCCCTGTGCCGTTACTTTGTACGAGTTCATTACCACATTGATGATGTTATCAAGAAAGGTGGAGGGAATAGACCCGTTGAAACCTTAGCAACCCTTTAACTTTAAAGAAGGTGCTACATTCTATCTTATAACCCTGCGGCCATTTTTTTTTACAGCCTGCAGGTATAAGAATAGATAACACAAGGAGGAATTTTTTCCCAACCTTCCCTTACTTGATACGTTTTTACCGAATGAATGACTCAATTAATAAAGAATTATGAGCCGGTTGAAAGAACTATTAAAGGAAAGGATACTTGTGTTGGATGGAGCCATGGGCACCATGTTGCAGCGCTATAAATTCAGTGAAGCGGATTTTCGGGGAGAAAGATTCAGGGATTGGCACATGCCATTGCAGGGCAATAACGATTTATTGTCGCTGACACAACCCGGGGCAATAGCCGAAATACACCGAAATTACCTGGAAGCCGGTGCTGATATCCTCGAAACCAATACCTTTTCCTCAACAAGGATTGGGATGGCCGATTATGGCATGGAAGAATTCGTGTACGACCTTAACTACGAGTCTGCAAGGATTGCCGTGGAGGCAGCAAGGGAATTTTCGGCCCGGGAACCCCATAAACCACGCTTCGTGGCGGGCAGTATAGGGCCAACAAATAAAACGGCGAGCATGTCGCCCGACGTTAACGACCCCGGATTCAGGTCTGTTTCCTTCGATAACCTGCGTGAGGCTTACAGGGAACAAGTGGAGGCACTTATCGACGGAGGGGTTGATATCCTTTTGGTAGAGACTATCTTTGATACCCTTAACGCGAAAGCGGCACTCTTTGCTATTGAGGAAGTTAAGGAAGAGCGTAAGGTGGAGGTGCCTGTAATGGTAAGCGGTACCATAACCGATGCATCAGGCCGGACGCTCTCCGGGCAGACAGCCGAGGCTTTCCTTATCTCAGTTTCACATATCCCGATGTTATCGGTTGGATTTAACTGCGCTCTGGGGGCCAGTCAGCTGGCACCTTACCTGGAAGTACTCTCGGCAAGGACGACTGTGGCTGTTTCTGCCCATCCCAACGCCGGGCTTCCCAATGCTTTTGGCGAGTATGACCAGACTCCTGAAGAAATGGCCGGGCAGATCACCGAATACCTTGAAAAAGGGTTGATTAATATTATCGGAGGCTGTTGCGGCACTACCCCTGAGCACATCCGGGTCCTCGCCAGGCTGGTAAAGGACTATAAACCCAGAAGATTTGAGGTTCCCCAGACAAGCGGGATCTATAGCATATGACAGCAGAACCTACAGGTATTCAAGAGGAAACCGAGACGAAAGATACTATCCGGCCCCTTAAACTTTCGGGCCTCGAACCCCTCGTGATCACTCCCGAAAGCAATTTCGTAAATGTGGGGGAACGTACCAATGTGGCAGGTTCCCGCGAGTTTCTTAGATTAATAAAGGAAGGTGATTTTGAAGCTGCCCTGGAGATTGCCAGGCACCAGGTGGATGGCGGGGCTCAGATCATAGATATCAACATGGATGATGGCCTCATCGACGGGAAGGAAGCCATGGTAAAATTCCTGCAACTGGTGGTTGCAGAGCCGGATATTGCCAGAGTACCGATTATGATCGACAGCTCTAAATGGGAAATCATCGAGGCCGGCCTTGCCGTGGTACAGGGTAAATGCGTGGTAAATTCGATCAGCCTGAAAGAAGGGGAAGCCGAATTTATCAGGCAGGCCCGGCTGATCAGGCGATATGGGGCCGCGGTAATCGTTATGGCCTTTGATGAAACAGGCCAGGCAGATAATTACCAAAGACGGATAGAAATCGCCAAACGATCTTACGATATCCTGGTAGAGCAGCTGCATTTCCCGCCCGAAGACATCATTTTTGACCTGAATGTGTTTCCCGTGGCCACGGGCATGGATGAACATAGACGGAATGCCCTTGATTTTATTGAAGCAACGGCCTGGGTAAGGGAAAACCTGCCGCATTGCAGTGTCAGCGGTGGCGTAAGTAATGTTTCCTTCAGTTTCAGGGGGAACAATCCAGTTCGCGAAGCCATGCATTCGGTATTCCTGTACCACGCCATAAAAGCTGGGATGAATATAGGGATCGTGAACCCGGCATTGCTGACAGTTTATGATGACATCCCTCCGGAATTACTGACCCATGTGGAAGATGTTATTCTTAACCGGCGGGAAGATGCAACAGAGCGTTTGCTGAATTTAGCCGAAACGGTTGTCGGCCAGGCCAGGGAAAATAAAGCAGACCTTTCCTGGAGGGAGGATCCCCTGCAGGATCGTATTACCAGGGCCCTGGTTAAGGGGATCGACCAGTTTATTGTAGAGGATGTGGAAGAAGCACGCCGCAGTACGGCACGTCCGATAGAAGTGATTGAAGGGAATCTCATGACAGGGATGAATGTGGTAGGCGACCTGTTCGGGAACGGAAAGATGTTCCTTCCCCAGGTGGTTAAGTCGGCAAGGGTAATGAAAAAAGCAGTTGCCTACCTCTTGCCCTTTATTGAGGAAGAAAAGAAACTCAGGCCCGAATTACAGTCGGCCAGGCAAAATGCCGGGAAGATCCTTCTTGCGACAGTAAAGGGCGATGTTCACGATATAGGTAAGAACATCGTAAGCGTGGTCCTGGCTTGTAACAATTATGAAATAATAGACCTGGGGGTAATGGTGCCTCCGGAAAAAATCATTCAGCGTGCCAGGGAGGAAGGGGTAGATATTATTGGTCTCAGCGGACTCATTACGCCATCCCTTGACGAAATGGTATTCCTTGCCCGGGAAATGGAGCGGCAATCCTTTGTTATCCCTTTGCTTATTGGCGGTGCTACAACAAGTAAAGCTCATACGGCGGTTAAAATCGACCCCCAGTACAGCGCTGCAGTAGTACATGTGAACGATGCCTCCAGGGCGGTGACCGTTGTGGGCGACCTGCTGCAGGAAGAAAGTTCGGGCCGTTATAAGCTGGGGGTGAAAACCGATTATGAAGATTTCCGCCTTAAGTTCCTCAAAAGGGGGAAGCAAAAGGAGTACCGAAAACTGGAAGAAGCCAGAAAAAATAAATACAGGATTGCATGGCAGGCATCGGACTTAACAGTGCCAAATTCTCCGGGGATACAGCTAATAGAGGATTTTGACTTGCAGCAGTTAAAGGATTTTATAGATTGGGGCCCTTTTTTCCGCAGCTGGGACCTGCATGGGAAATATCCCGAAATCCTGGAAGATGAAGTAGTAGGCCCCCAAGCACGGGAACTGTTCGCGGATGCCAGGCAGATGCTGAACAGGCTGATTAGGGAGAAACGACTAAAAGCAAGGGCTGTTTTCGGGATATTCCCGGCTAACAGTATTAATGACGACGATATTGAGGTTCAGGGACCGGACGGGACATATATTTTCAGGACGCTGCGCCAGCAGCTGAAAAAGCGTGAGGGGGCGCCGAACATCGCACTCGCTGATTTTATAGCGCCCAAAACAACAGGCCTGCAGGACCATATTGGCTGTTTCTGTGTGAGTACGGGTTTTGGAACTGAGGAACTTGCAGGGGAATACGAGAAGAAGCTCGACGATTACAACGCTATCATGGTAAAGGCCCTTTCAGACCGCCTGGCTGAAGCCTTTGCAGAATACCTGCACAGGGAGGTGAGGAAGCAACATTGGGGATATGCCTCCGGCGAGGAACTCAGCAATGAAGCCCTTATAGGGGAAGCCTACCGCGGCATACGGCCGGCACCGGGCTATCCTGCCTGCCCGGACCATCTTGAGAAACAAACCATATGGAAACTGTTGGGCGTCAGGGAGCGCATTGGGGTAGTCCTTACAGACAGCCTGGCAATGTGGCCTGCCTCAAGTGTGAGCGGCTATTATTTTGCCCACCCGGAATCCAAATACTTTGGGCTTGGTAAGATTCGGGAAGATCAACTGCAGGATTACTCGAGCCGCAAAGGGATTCCCCTGGAAGAAGCCAGGAAATGGCTGGCTCCGAATCTGGCTGATGGATAATTGTCATTGGTTAATGGAAAGTGATATTTCCAACACCGCATTGGAGACCTGGCATAAAGATGCCTGAACTGGTCAGAAATGAAGTTATAATATTTAACAGGATAATATAATAAGATATCACATGCAGGAATTTGGTGTACCGGATCATAAGGGGATTTAAAGCTGTACCCTGATTGCATGCTAACAACGATCAGCCATCAACGGCCCAATTAACATAAATGAAAGTAACAGATCATATAGATAATGCAAAGGGGAAAACCCTGTTTTCCTTTGAAATCATTCCACCGGTAAAGGGCCGCAGTATTCAGGAATTGTACGACAATATCGACCCACTGATGGAGTTTAGTCCGCCCTTCATCGATGTAACCACTTCAAGAGAGGAATACGTTTACATAGACAGGGAAGGGCTTTTAGATAAAAAGCTGACCCGGATGAGGCCGGGCACAGTTGGTATCTGTGCATCCATTAAACATAAGTATCAGGTTGATACCATTCCCCATGTACTTTGCGGGGGTTTTACCAGGGAAGAAACCGAATACCTGCTGGTGGACTGCCATTACCTTGGGATAGATAATATTATGGCACTGCGGGGCGATGCCATGAAGGACGAGAAATATTTTACCCCCACTCAGGGCGGGCACGCCTATGCCACTGATCTGGTAAGGCAAATAAAACGGTTGAATTGTGGCGAGTACCTGCATGAAGTTGTGGAAACCACCCACTGTTCTGATTTCTGTATAGGGGTGGCCGGCTATCCGGAGAAGCATATGGAAGCCCCGTCCTTGCAGACCGACCTGAAATGGCTGAAGAAAAAGATCGATCTGGGAGCCGATTATGTAGTGACCCAGATGTTCTTCGACAATAAGAAATATTTTGATTTCGTGGAGGCTGCACGTGGGCTCGGTATAAAAGTGCCTATCATTCCGGGGATCAAGCCCATTGCAGTAAAGAGGCATCTGCAATTGCTCCCACAGGTTTTCCGGATCGACCTGCCGCAGGAGCTGATCGAGGCTGTTGAAGGCTGCAGGGATAACCAGGCGGTGAGGGAAGTGGGTATCGAATGGGCCATCAGCCAGTCAAAGGAGCTGAAAGCAGCAGGGGCACCTGTTTTGCATTATTATTCCATGGGGAAATCCGATAATATCAAGGCTATCGCAAAGGCAATATTCTAGTGGTTCCCTTACGGAGTGCAACCGCAAGCCGTTTTTTCCTACTTTTACGCACCATGAAAATCCGCATGCATCTCATTATGCTGCTCAGCAGTTTTTGGGGTTTGGCCCAGGATGGTGACTCAACCCGGAAATATACCATAGATGTCAGCAATTTCTATGGTTCCATAGTGCTTCATAATACAGATATTTCCCATTTGATCACTGAGCACCCCTCAGGGGTAATCCTGGCCTGGAACCGACAAACCTTTGGGAGTGAGGTCTGGCAAGCGGCATATAATTACCCCGATCTTGGATATTCTTTCGTTTACCAGGATTTTAAGTACAATACCCTGGGTGAAAATTTCGGGCTATATGCGCACTACAATTTCTATTTCCTTCGCAGGCATATACAATTCCGTATCGGGCAGGGCATTGCATATAATACCAATCCATACGATAAGGTTGACAACTTCAGGAACAACGCCTTTGGATCCCACCTGCTGAGCAGCACTTACCTGATGCTCAACTACCAAAGTGAACAGCTGGTGGCGGGATTTGGGTTTAAAGCCGGCATTTCGCTGATACATTATTCCAACGCCAATTTTAAAGCCCCTAATACCTCCACCAATACCCTTGCGTTCAATGCAGGGCTGGTCTATAATCTTGATGGGGAAGAGAAAACGGAATATCAGAACCCGGTCTTCCCGGAATTAGGACACCAGCCATTCCGTTACAACCTCGCGTTCAGGTTTGGGCTGAATGAGAGCGATGTGGTAAACTCCGGACAATTTCCTTTTTACATTATTTCGGTTTATGCCGACAAACGTGTGGGAAGGAAAAGTGCCCTGCAGTTGGGAACTGATTTGTTTTTTTCCAATTTCCTCAAGGAACTGATTACCTTCCAGTCGATTTCCTTTCCGGAAATGCAGGTAGATGCAAATACCGATTATAAAAGGATGGGGGTATTTGCCGGCCATGAATTGTTTATCAATAAAATGAGTATAGTCACCCAACTGGGGTATTATGTGTTTTACCCTTTTGATTTTGAAGGGAGGGTCTATAACCGCATCGGGTTAAAGCGGTATTTCGGGGAGAGGTGGTTCGGCGCCATCACTCTTAAATCCCATGCCGCCAAGGCAGAAGCCGTGGAGTTCGGGTTGGGGGTGAGGCTTTGAGCCGCCGGGACAGTACAAAAAAGTACGGGGTACGAAGTATAAAATTCTAAACCCTTGAACGTTGAACCTGAGCCTGCTTTTTTATTGCAGTGAAACAGTATAACTTTAGACGGGGAGGGGTTTAAAGGCCCCCAGGCTAGATGGGGTTTGTGTATTTGCCTGCCCGGGTCCCCGAGCTGGCGGGCCGAAGCCTTAGCGCAGAACAGTTTATTTATAGGCAGTAATGTGTATTGGAGAAGGGTTGATTTGTTGAAGGGTTGATTTGAAGATCACACGATAAACCCGGAACCCGGAACGCGGAACGGAACCTGAACCTTTACGCCTGCTTATTTATTGCAGTGAAACAGTATAACTTTAGACGGGGAGGGGATTAGTGGCCCCCAGTTTAGTGGGGATTTCAGTATTTGCCTGCCCGGGTCCCCGAGCTGGCAGGCCGGAGCCTTGGCGCAGAACAGTTTATTTGTAAGCAGGAATGTGTCTTGGAGAAGGGTTGATTTGTTGATTGGTTGATTGGTTGATTTGAAGCTGCGGTCAGGTTTATTGCGTGATCACCGGAAACCATACGAACTGAATTTAACGGTGAAACCTTTTAGTTGGCTAAAAGTTAATTACTTATTGCTAATTGTTTATAACTAATGCAGCAGACCCCCTATTTCACATCCCGCGTTATTTGAACCTTAACTTACAACAGACTTTGAACTTAAAATTGATTTTTATTGTCCTGCTTATTCTGTTGTCTGCCTGCAGTGGGGATAAAGTCCCTGATTGCCTGCAGACCTCCGGAGAAATGTTACGGGAAGAACTTGTAACTGAGACTTTCGATAAGATCACAGTTTACGAAAATGTACGGGTGGTAATAAAACATGGCCAGGATTTCAAACTGGAGGTTGAAACCGGAGCCAATTTAAGGAGCGATGTTTCCGCCTTGGTACAAGATGGCCGCCTTGAGTTGCGCAATAGTAATTCCTGCAACCTTTTCCGGGATTACGGGCTTACCACCTTTTACATCACCGCTCCCGACCTGAAGGAAATCCGCAGCAGCACGGGCCTTCCAATAGAAAGCGAGGGCACCCTGCCATTTGAGGAGCTGCAGCTGAAATCCGAAAGTTTCAGCAACCCGGAGACGCCTACGACTGACGGCTCTTTCAGGCTAAACCTGAGTTCGAATACTATCAGTGTTGTTACAAACGGGATCGCTTATTTTGAGCTGAACGGGAACACAGAGAATCTGGTACTGAACATTGCAGCAGGGGATAGCAGGATTGATGCCGCAGGATTACTGGCCCGGAATGTGACGGTTAATCATCGCGGAAGTAACGATATGCTTGTATCCCCCGGCCTTGCTCTCCGCGGACTGATCCGGGGGACCGGCGATGTGGTTAGTTTTAACCGGCCCGATACGGTGGATGTAGAAATCATTTATAAAGGCAGGTTGTTATTCCGCGATTGAGGCGATACCGGTTTAAAACTCTATACCAATACCGGCATTTTCGGAATAGGCCCGTTTGCCTACCTTAGTTTCTATGAATGTGAAATGGTTAGAATACCTAAATGAGGTGTTTTCCTTCCGGCCTTATAAGGAAAAGGACGCTCTGAACCAGCCCGTTACCGCAGCGGACAAACGCCTGCACCAATCTGCAAAGGATGGAAAGGTACCCGGTCTGGTGGTCGCAGTCTGGCATAACGGGAAACCGCTCCTTCAACATGGTTATGGCTATGCCGACCTGCAGCGAAGGGAAGCACCAGACCCGGATCAGACGCGATTCCGTATAGCCAGCATCTCAAAGCCCATTGCAGCTACCGCCCTTTTACATATGGTAGATGAAGGATTGATAGCACTGGATGCGTCCCTTTATGATTATGTGCCCTATTTCCCAAGGAAATCATACGATTTTACCATCAGGCAGTTAGCCGGACATACTGCAGGAATACGGGGTTACCGGGGCATGGAATATGGACTCAATAAAGCAATGAGTATACGGGAAGGCCTGGAAGTTTTTCAAAACGATCCCCTGATTTTTAAGCCGGGAACAGGCTTCCATTACAACAGTTTTGGCTGGGTTTTACTGTCTCTTGCCATGGAGGAGGCTTCCGGGATTCCCTTTTCCGACTATGTGGCATCAAGGGTTTTCTTGCCCCTGGGTATGCAGGCAACAATTCCGGAGATTAAAGGTAATTATCCGGGCAGGCTGGCAACCTTTTACAGCTCTTCGGCTAAGGGTTTCCGACCTGCCCCTCCGGTAAACAATGAATACAAACTGGCGGGAGGAGGCTACCTGTCTACCGCCAGCGATGTAGCAAAGCTCGGCCAGGCTTATCTGGATGGCCGTATCGCAAACCAGACTCTTGTGGCGGAGTTCCTTCAATCTCAATTAATTAACGGAATACCTACCTGGTACGGCCTGGGGTGGGAAGTAAGCCATGATGATGCAAACCGCCCGTATTATGGCCATACCGGTAACAGTATTGGTGCTTTTAGTAAGTTTATGGTGTATCCCGAATCGGGTATGGTTTTTGTTATCCTTGTTAACTGTGGCAGTCCGCGCATCGAAGAGGAAATAGCGTATCTTATCGATGTCTGTTTCCTGGCAGCCGGGAATCCGTGAACTCAGCGGATATCATAAATATTTCCGGGAATTTATATCTTGCCCCTGGCCACTCCCCAGAGCCGGTTTTATTCCTCTGCCTGGAAATATACTGCCTCTAAAACTACCCTGGGTTTAATGAGGTGTACAGCCCCGGGATTACAGCTAAGCCTGTTCTTCATCCGGTAAGTTCTGTAAACAGGCTTTCGAGGTTTTTGTTTTTACGGCTTAGCTGCAGGGTCCTGAGCTTGTTGTCGTGAGCAAAGTCGAACACCGCGGGGCGCATATCAGCATCCGTGTTGAAGGTTATTTCATATACAAAGCCGCCCGTATTACGTATCCCGGCTACGGAGGGCAACCTTTGCAGCAGTACTTCTTCCACCCTGTAATCGAATTCCACTTCAATTATCTGCTCCTTCCCTGCCCGCAGCTCGGCAAGTTTTTTATCGGCCACTATCTCCCCTTTACTGATAATGACCACCCTGTCGCAAACGGCTTCCACCTCTTTCATAATGTGAGTGGAAAGCAGGATTGTCCTGGATTGCCCTATGTCGCGGATCAATTTGCGGATTTCAAGCAATTGGTTGGGATCCAGGCCTGTGGTAGGTTCATCGAGGATCAGGACTTCAGGATCGTGAAGCAGGGCTGCGGCCAGTCCTACCCGCTGGCGATACCCTTTAGACAGCTGCCCTACTTTTTTATGGGCTTCGGGCTGTAATCCTGTCTGTTCGATCACCAATGCGATTCGGCTTTTTGGTACGTGATATACTTCCGCCAGGTAAGACAGATATTCCCTTACATAAAGTTCGGGGTACAATGGGTTGTGTTCGGGCAAATATCCCAGGCTCTTCCTTACAGCTCCCGCTTGCTTATGCACATCATAACCATTAACGGTCGCGTCGCCCTCATCTGCAACCATATAGGTCGTCAGGATTTTCATCAGGGTAGATTTGCCGGCGCCGTTGGGGCCTAAAAATCCCACTATCTCTCCTTTGGCAACCTCAAAGGATACATCCTTTAATGCCTGCTGCCTTCCAAAGCTCTTATTGATTTTTATTATAGATAAGGACATGCAACCTGAATTTCCCCAAAAATACTCATTCGCCCAATATAGTTCCTCTGAATATTATGCCCTTTAAAAAAGAGTCCATGGCTTTATAGAAATGTATAGTTCACAATTATATTACGGGTAAGGCAAATTATTTGCAGTATTTTCTGAAAAAGACGTGTTATTCAAAAAAATATAGGGAATTATCAGGAATTATCAATTTAATATTTACCTTAGCCCGACATTTACGCAAAATGACCCGCAATTATTTCTGGAATGGTTTCTATTTTTACTTCTTTTTTAAGAGAGGGACGGGACTGTTGTAGAATATTGTAAAAAATATATGTACTGAAGTCCCGTGAAAACCGGGACTTTTTTTTTGTGTACACCCGTCATCGGGAACACCGGTTGCCAGGATGTAAAAAATGCATTTTCCTTAGAAGGAGAAATGCCATAAAAATGATAATTACAACGGAAAAGCAGTGAAAAAGCGCATTGCGATACAGGGGATTAAGGGTTCGAATCACCATCAGGTGGCCCTTGAATATTACGAAGAGCCAATAGAATTGGTTGAATGCATGACTTTTGATGCCATAGTAGACCATCTATTGAACAAAACTGCCGATCAGGGCGTAATGGCCATTGAGAATTCCATAGCGGGTTCCATTCTGCCCAATTATGCGCTGGTCTATCAGAACAATCTCCATATCATCGGCGAACATTACCTGAATATCCATCACAACCTTATGGTGCTAAACGGACAGTCGCTTACGCAAATAAGCGAGGTTCATTCCCATCCCATGGCGCTGTTGCAATGCAAGGAATTTTTCAGGCAGCAGCCACAAATTAAACTCGTAGAGGACGCCGATACTGCCGAAACCGCGAGGCGCATAAAAGCCAACGGCCTAAAGGGCATTGCCGCGATTGCCCCCAGGATGGCCGCTGATCTCTACCAGCTGGAGATCATAGCCGCCGAGATACAGACCATTAAAAACAATGCCACCCGCTTCATAATCGTTAAGACGAAGAATAAGGAATGGCCACGGGAGGAAATTAACAAGGCCTCTGTGCGGTTTATTACAGACCATAAGCGTGGCAGCCTGGCAACCGTGCTGAACGTAATGAGCGATTGTAACCTGAACCTCACTAAAATCCAGTCGCTCCCAATCATAGAGACCCCATGGAAATATGCCTTTTTCGTAGATGTTACCTTTCAGGAGTACGGGCAGTTCGAGAAGGCCAAATCGCTGCTTGCTATTATGCTTGAGGATTTTAAGGTGTTGGGGGAATATAAAAACGCCCGCTCATGATACAAACGGCAGACCGCATACAGACCGTTCAGGAATATTACTTCTCCAGGAAGCTGAGGGAGGTACGCGATCTGCTGGCCGCAGGCAGGCCCATTATCAATATGGGTATCGGTAGCCCTGACCTGGCCCCTTCGGAGCATGTGATAGCAGCCTTACGGCATGCCATGCACGATACGGGTGCCCACCAGTACCAAAGCTATCAGGGCCTTCCCGATCTCAGGGAACGGATGGCGGTGTTTTATAAAGAAAAATTTGGGGTAAGTGCAGATCCCGGTACGGAGATCCTGCCACTTATGGGTTCAAAGGAAGGCATTATGCATATCAGCATGGCATTTCTTAACCCAGGGGATGAAGTGCTTATCCCCAACCCGGGTTATCCTACCTATACCTCGGTGACCAGTTTAACCGGAGCCTTACCCAGGTTCTATGAACTACACGCTGAAAATGGCTGGTTCCCCGATTTAAAAGCACTAAGCAGGGAAGACTTACAGGCTGTGAAGCTGATGTGGGTAAGTTACCCACATATGCCCACAGGGGCAACGGCCAGCCTGGAACAAATGGAAGAATTAGTAGGCTTTGCCAGAAAACATGAAATATTGTTGGTAAACGACAACCCGTATAGCTTTGTGCTGGGAGGGAAATATATTAGCCTGCTGGGAGTTCCAGGTGCCATGGATATCGCACTTGAACTGAACTCCCTGAGTAAGACCTTTAATATGGCAGGATGGCGGGTGGGGATGGTCCTCGGGAACAAGGAATACATTAATGCCATCCTGAAGGTTAAGAGTAATATGGATTCGGGCATGTTCTACGGGATTCAGAAAGGCGCTATCGCGGCCCTTGAAAGCAGCGATGATTGGTTTAAACAACTTGATGTGGTGTATTCAACGAGACGGGAACTGGTATTTGCCCTTGCCGATAAACTTTGCTGTAGCTATGATCCTCATGCGGCTGGTATGTTTGTTTGGGCCAAATTGCCTCCAAATGCAAAGGATTCTGAGGCTTTTACTGATGAATTGTTATACAGTAAAGATCTGTTTGTTGCCCCGGGAACTATTTTTGGAAGCCAGGGGGAAGGCTATATACGCTTTTCGTTATGTGTAAAGGAAGCTCAGATTGAAGAAGCAATAAACAGGATTTAGATACAATGGAAACCATGAAGGTATTTATCATAGGGATCGGTTTAATAGGTGGATCATTTGCAAGGGACATCAGACGGATTTATCCGGACGCATTGATTTTTGGATTGGACGTGAACCCGGCCCACCTGGAAGAAGCTAAAACTTTGGGCTTAATAGACCACATTGCGGGAATGGAGGAACTTGCGGAAGCGGATATGTTACTCGTAAGCATCCCGGTTGACGCCCTGGTGAAAGATTTGCCGGCCATACTTGATGCCGTAAATGACGATGCGGTGGTTATAGATGCAGGCTCCACCAAATCCCTGGTATGTAAGGCGGTGGAAGATCATCCTAAACGAAGGAATTACCTTGCCTGCCACCCTATAGCAGGCACAGAGTTTTCAGGCCCGTCTGCAGCTCTGGAAGGCCTTTATGCAGGAAAGACCAACATTATATGTGAAGTTGAAAAGACAGCCTTCAAACTTCAGGAAAAGGCGCTCGACTTTTTCAAGGGACTGGGCATGCGCATCCGGTATATGAATCCGGAGGCTCATGATAAGCATATCGCCTATGTTTCGCACCTCTCACACATCAGTTCCTTCATGCTCGGGAAGACTGTTATAGAAAAAGAAAAGGACGAGCGCGATATATTTGATATGGCTGGCAGCGGTTTCGAATCCACCGTAAGACTCGCGAAAAGTTCCCCGGAAATGTGGACCCCCATTTTCAGGCAGAACAAGGAAAATGTTCTGGAGATCCTCCAGGCTTATATTGAAAACCTTGAGGATTTCAGAGATAAACTCTATAAAGATGATTTTGAGGGGATCTATAAGGAGATGGACAATACGAATAAAATCAGGGAAATCCTCAAGGGAATCCCCCAGAACAGAAAAGTTGAAAAATAAACAGGATATTAATTTATAACAGTTACAAAGTGGAAAATTCAAAAGCGTTAAGAACATGGTTAGACGAGATGGCACTTCCCCACCCCCTAGTGATTGCCGGACCATGCAGTGCGGAAACGGAAGAGCAGGTATTGAAAATAGCTCATGAACTTAAGGATACGGACGTAAACTACTACCGTGCCGGTATCTGGAAACCCAGGACCAGGCCGGGAAATTTCGAAGGGGTTGGAGCAATTGGCTTGAAATGGCTTAAAAAAGTTAAGGAAGAAACTGGCCTTAAAACTGCCACTGAAGTGGCTAACAGAGCCCATGTAGATCTCGCCCTGGAGCACGATATAGATTTGTTGTGGATAGGCGCCCGTTCAACCGTAAGCCCTTTTATTGTTCAGGAGATTGCCGATGCGCTTGAAGGTACAGATAAGATAGTGTTGGTAAAAAACCCGGTAAACCCCGATCTTTCGCTCTGGCTGGGGGCCGTTGAAAGATTGTATGAGGCAAATATCAGAAAACTTGGAGTAATCCACCGCGGGTTTTCCACATATGAAAAATCAAAATACAGGAATATCCCCGAATGGCAGCTGGCCATAGAACTGCAGACGAAATTCCCCGATCTGCCTTTAATAAATGACCCTTCGCACATAACAGGAAAAAGGGATATGATTTTTGATGTTTCCCAGACAGCCCTCGACCTGAATTTTGATGGCCTGATGATAGAAACACATACAGATCCGGACAATGCATGGAGTGATGCCGCCCAACAGGTAACCCCAAAAAAGCTGGTGCAGATTATGAAGGACCTCCGTATTCGAAAGGAGACCGATGAAGAGGCAGAATATAGCAACGAATTGAGCAACCTAAGGGCACAGATCGATATATTCGACAACCAACTGATCGATACCCTTGGTAAAAGGATGCGGATTTCCGACCGTATCGGGGAACTGAAAAAGCGAAGAAACGTTGCCGTATTGCAATCAAACCGCTGGAATGCCATTCTGGGAAAAATGATCCTGGAAGGCGAAAGCCGTGGTCTGAGCGAGGAATTTGTATTGAGAATGTTCAAGGCCATCCACCAGGAATCTATCAACCATCAGGAAAAGGTTATTAATAACTAAGAAAAGCCCGGATTTTTCCGGGTTCGTTTTTATAAGGCATCATTGGTATATGAAAACCTGCGGGATGCTTTTCGCATCAAAACATTAATAAGGTCATCCGGGTTTCTGGCCGTCGAGCCCCTTTTTTTGTTGTAGTTCCATAGGGAAGCAAGGTTTGCAGGAGATTTTTTGAAAAATAAATTCCGTAAAATACCTGAAAAGTGTAACAAGCTTTACCACTTTACATCTTTATGCTATATAAACCAGGAGGAAAATGAAAATACTAAGTACAGTTTGCCTGGCACTGATGTGTGCCGGTGCCTTTGGCCAGAGGATCATAGACAGGGAAGTGGGTGCTTTCAACGAAATCAAGGTTTTTGACCTGATCGAAATCAATCTGATAAAATCTGACAACAATCGTATCCTTATAAAAGGCCCGCAGGCCGATGATATCCGTTATGTTAACCGAAACGGGGTGTTGAAGCTGCGGATGCAACTGGAAAAGAAGTTCCAGGGCGAAGACATGGTTATTGAAGTATATTATACAGACCTGGATGTAATAGACGGGAATGAGGGGGCCAAAATAGTATGCAATGAACTGGTAGACCAGCATAATCTGGAATTGCGCGCGCAGGAAGGCGCACAGATCCGTGTTGGGATGAATGTTGATCATGTAGACATCCGGGCGGTAACCGGGGGGATCATAATGGCTTCCGGACTGGCAAAAAGCCAGGATATTGTACTCAATACAGGCGGTATTTTTGAAGGGCGGGAACTCCGTACCTCAGAGAGCAGAATAAAAATTTCCGCAGGCGGTGAAGCAGAGCTGCATGCTTCAGAGAAGGTAGACATTAGTGTAAAAGCGGGAGGCGACGTATATGTTTACGGGAACCCTGCGGAGGTAAACAAAAGCACCCTTGCCGGGGGCCGCGTATTTATAGAGGATTAAAACTCCAAAGGCATTAAACTTTTAACCCCCGGAATTTCCGGGGGTTTTTTATAACTAATCTTTATGTGATTATTTCTTAAATATGAACCGGGTAATAAAAATACCCTGCCCATCGCCTTTGCCACCCTCGCTTTCCACAGCACTGCTCACAAATGCCAGTTCCCAGCCCTCCGAAATCATGGTGTTGATCATAGAGGTGATCAGGGCATCGTTGGCAGCAATGTTCTGGAAGCGGATCCCACCGAGGTTATAAAAGTTGAGCAATTTGGTTTCCTCGAAATTTTTTACCCGGATATCTCCTCGGTCTGCAGTATTGCGGGAATTATCATCCTCGGTCTGCACGCTAGTATACTCCTTGTAGTCCTTTTCTTCAAGTGCATTGATGATCCTGGATCTCCCCAGGCCGTTGGGAACGATAGATTCCACACAGGTAATGACTTTAAATTGTTGTGCACTTGCGGCAGGTAATGCTGCCATGGCAAGGAATGCAAGCAATAGAATTCTTTTCATAATTAAGATTTAATAAGTTGATTGTTAGGAATATTTCACCGCAAATATAGCCGGGAGAATTGAAGTATTATTGTTTCTTTGTAAAGAAATATTAACGAAAATGCAGGGTACTGTTTATAAATCTACCGGAAGCTGGTACATCGTTAAAGATGAGCAGGGTCGGTTTATCGAGTGCCGCATCAAGGGAAAGTTTCGCATCCAGGGAATTAAAAGTACCAATCCGGTGGCAGTGGGCGATGAGGTGATTTTTGAAGTGGAGGAGCTGGGCGACAAGGAAGTGGGTACAATAACAGAAATCATGGACCGCAGGAACTATATTATCAGAAAGTCTGTGAACCTCTCCAAACAAACCCATATTATTGCTGCGAATATCGACCTTGTTTTTTTAATGGTTACCCTTAAGAAACCCAAGACGTTCACCGGGTTTATAGACCGATTCCTGGCCACCTCGGAAGCTTACGAGATCCCGGTGGTACTGCTGTTCAACAAGGTTGATATTTATGACCAGGATGAACTGGACGAGCTAAGGTACCTGGCCCAGCTGTACCGCGACATTGGCTACACTTGCCTAACGATATCTGCAAAGACAGGCAAGAACCTCGAGGAGGTGAAAGCTTTGATGAAAGGAAAAACAAGCATGTTTTCCGGACATTCGGGAGTGGGCAAATCCACCCTTATAAATAATATAGAACCCAGCCTTAAACTGAAAACAGCCGAGATTTCGGAGCAACACCTGCAAGGCCAGCATACCACGACCTTTGCTGAGATGTACGACCTGGACGCTGGAGTTAGGCTCATCGATACGCCCGGGATTAAGGGGTTTGGCCTTGTGGATATGGATAGGGAAGAAATCGGAGATTATTTCCCCGAATTCTTCGCGCTGAAAGAACAATGCAAATTTAATAACTGTTTGCACCTGGATGAACCCCAATGTGCTGTTAAGGCCGCACTTGAGAAGGACCTGCTGGCATGGAGTCGTTATAAGAGTTATGTGGCCATGGTAACCGGCGATGAAGAAGCATACCGGATAGATAATTACGAAGGAGTGTGAGGGCAGTTATCCAACGCGTATCGGAGGCCAGCGTGAAAGTGGAAGGAAAGGAGGTAGCCAGGATAGGTGCCGGGCTGCTCGTACTTCTCGGAGTGGAAGACAGTGATATGGATGAGGATATACAATGGCTTGCCAGAAAAATCGCCAATCTCAGGATTTTTAATGATAAGGGTGGGGTGATGAACCGCTCCTTACTGGAAACCTCCGGCGACGCTATTGTAGTAAGCCAGTTCACCCTGCATGCTTCAACAAAAAAAGGCAACCGTCCATCCTATATCAGGGCTGCCAAACCTGAAAGATCTATTCCGATGTATGAAAATTTTGTAGCCCGGCTGGAATTTGAATTGGGGAAAAAGGTTGGTACCGGGATCTTTGGCGCAGATATGAAAGTTTCCCTTCTCAATGATGGCCCTGTCACCATAATTATCGATACACGTAACAAAGAATAGTGTATTTTGTCGAATTTTTTCGATACTGTTGTAGGAATTTTACCATATTTGCCGTTTTCTTTCTAAGACACCCACTATGCGCATTCCTTGTTTAATATTCCTGCTTTTGGCATGTACCCATCCTGCCCTCACGCAGCGACCCGCTTATCAGGCCATGCTTTTACCGGTAGCATTAACCGAGGATGCCCACGTTGTGGTCCGGCTAGACCGGATGACGGTTGATATCAGGTCGCTCAGGGAAATGAAAATCAGCGCAACAAGGGTGGTTACCGTCCTGGATAAGGCGGGTAATGCATATGTAGATGCTTACCTGCCTTATAATAATGCCATTAAGGTGAATAAGATAGATGCGGAAGTATTTAATTTAATGGGCACGAGCATTGCCAGGTATAAGGCAAAAGAATTCAGAGACATTAGTGCCGTAAGCGGTGGTACCCTATACTCAGATGCAAGGATTAAATACCTGGAATATACCCCCGTACAGTACCCCTATACTATCGAGTTCAATTATGAAATTTCTACGGCCAATACGGGGATCCTTCCTTCATGGTTCCTTTTGAGCAATTATGGCGAAAGCGTGGAGAAAAGCCAGATTACAATAAATTTTGCGACGCCGGATTTGCAGCCCGAATTCCGGGAATTCAATATGGAAGGCATCGTGCTTACCAAAGAGCAAAGTTCTGGCAGTATCAGCTACTCCGCCGCCAATTTAAAGGCGATCGCTCATGAACAGCTCAGCCCTGCTTTCGGCGAACTGGTACCTCATATAAAAACAAGGATGGTTAATTTTCATTATGAAGGTTTCGATGCAAAAGCAGGCGATTGGAATAGCCTTGGGGTATGGATTACTGACAGGCTGCTCAACGGTCAGGGTGAATTGCCTGAAGCAACAATACGCAAGGCGAGGGAGTTGGTGCGCGATCTTAGCGACCCTATGGCCAAAGCCAGGGCAATATATGAATTCGTTCAGGAGAATACGCGTTATATAAGCGTTCAGGTAGGTATAGGAGGAATAAAGCCAATAAGTGCACAGGAAGTAGACCTTGTTAAGTATGGCGATTGCAAGGGGTTATCCAATTATACCATGGCACTTCTGAAAGCGGTAGGCGTTCCTGCCTACTACTGTCATGTACAGGCTGGGCGCGAAAAGGTTGATTTTATTGAAGGTTTCGCTGATCTTGCACAAGGTAATCATGTGATTCTGGCTATCCCTGAGGGGGAGGATTTACACTGGATTGATTGCACATCGACGACCCTGCCATTTGGTTTCCTAGGAGATTTTACAGATGACAGGACTGCCCTGTTGGTGAGCAGGGAAGGGAGCAGGCTGGTGAGAACCCCTGCCTATCTCAACGAAACGAACTATCAGCAGACACTTGCGGAATTGGAGCTTTCTGAAGACGGAGGAGTAACTGCCGACCTTAAGATTACCACTAAAGGGATACAATACGACAGCCACTTAGGCATCGAAAATAAAAGCGAGGACGACAGGTTAAAGTATTACAGGCAATATTGGCCGCATATAAACAATTTACAGCTGTCGTCCGTAGTACTTGAAAATGATAAAGAACAGGTGGCATTCGGCGAAAGGGTTAATCTCCAGGCTTCCAATTATGCGGGTAACAGTGGCAATTTGCTGCTCTTTGCCCCAAATGCCTTCAACAGGAGTAATTATATTCCGGATCGTTACAGGAACAGAAAATTACCATTCCAAATATCGCGCGGTTTCCTGGATGAAGATGAATTTGTTATTACCCTGCCAGCAGGATATCGCATAGAATCCATGAAAAGCGAAGAAGTCCTCGAATCGGAATTCGGGCAGTATCATGCCCGGTTGGAGTATCATGAAACCAAACATCAGCTCACTTACAAAAGGAAGTTTTTATTGAAAGAAGGGCGATATCCGAAAGAAATGTATGAGCAATACAGGACTTTTCGGAAATCGGTGGCAGCAGCAGACAGCGGCCAGATCGTTCTTGTAAAAAACACACTGTAATTAAAAATTACCAAAACCAACTTTACTATGAAAATCTGGCAAATTGCCCTGGTGCTCCTCGTGGGCTTTACAGGCACCAATGGCTTTACGCAGGAAGCAGACTTCGGAGCAGTTACTAAGGAACAAATTCTGGAGCAAACCTACCCTGCCGATCCATCAGCATCGGCAGCAGTTCTATACCGTGATATCTCAGTACAATTCGAATACATGCCTTCAGAAGGGTTTCATGTAATAACCCATGTGCATGAGAGAATAAAGATATACACTAAAGAAGGCTTCCGGTATGCGACCGTATTCGAAAACCTGTACAAGAATAAGAGTGAAAAGGAATCCCTTGGTAATCTGCGGGCATTTACCTATAACCTGGAAGGGGAAGAAATTGTAAAATCGAAGATAAAGGGTTCGGATACCTTCACCAAAACCCTCAATAAGTACTATGACCAGGAAACTTTTACAATGCCCAACGTTAAGGAAGGGAGTGTGATTGAATACCAGTACCGCCTCGATTCGCCCTTTGCATATTCCATAGATGAAATAAGATTACAGTACGATATTCCCATCAAAAAACAGGACGTTTCCGTGGCTGTTCCCGAGTATTTTTACTTTAAACCCGTGATGAAAGGCTATCTCCCCATCAATCCTGCTTTTAACAATACCACGGGTAAAATCGTGTGGGTCGGGAATACGGGCACCAACGAGGGTTTTGTTAATAATAGCAGCTATTCGCAACGTTCCATTGATTACAGGGTGAGCACCACCCAATTTTTATGAGGGATGTGCCTGCCCTGGTTGAAGAACCCTACGTAAACGATATTGATAATTACCGGGCCGCCATCAACTACGAACTGCAGTATGTGCAGTTCCCGCAATCGGCCAGGAAAGACTTTACGGGAAGCTGGCAAAGTGTCGTTAAAACGATCAATGCAAGTGACGGTTTTGGCAGGCAATTATCTGCCTCCAGATCATTCCGTGACCAGCTGAAAAGCCTGTTGGAGGGTGTTGAGGATGATGCCGGCAAAATGGCTGTTATCTTCCGCCATGTACAACAGCATATGAACTGGAACGGCTACCTGGGATACAACAGCGATAAGGGCGTTAAGGACGCATACACCGACCAAACAGGAAATATAGCCGATATTAATTTGATGCTAATAGGATTACTTCGGGAGGCCGGTTTTAATTCAAGGCCGGTATTAATCAGTACCAGGGATAACGGAATCCCGCTTTTCCCTACCCTTGAGGGGTTTAATTATGTAATTGCCGCTGTAAACCTGAACGGTGCAGAATACTTTCTTGATGCATCCAATAAGTATACCAGCCCGAATATTATTCCTACCAGAGCTTTAAACTGGCATGGCACCTTGATACAGGATGATGGGACTATCGCAATGACGCCGATCCTGCCTGCCAGCCCTTCCCGGGAGATACATATGATGAACGTCCGAATTAATACAGACGGGACCATCGATGGAAAGGTTCGGAAGACCTATACGGATTACAAGGCATTTGATTTCCGAAATGACAAAAACAGCCTTGGTGAGGATGCTTACCTGGAAGGTCTTGAAAATGAGAATGAGGGAATGGAAATTACTAATTACTCCATAGACCACAAGGAAGATCCCGGTAAAGCTATTGTTGAGAATTTCGAATTCCGGATGGAAGGCCAGTTACAATCTGCCCCTGACAAGATTTTGTTTACCCCATTACTCCAGCAGGCCATTAGCAGCAACCCATTCCGATTGGAGGCCAGAGAATACCCGGTAGATTTTACCTATCCCTGGCAAACGAAGCACATGTTCAATATCCGGCTGCCTGAAGGATACCGGGTGAGCCATCTGCCGGAGAGCATGCATCTCGCACTTGCAGATAATCTTGGTAGTTTCAGCTATCAGATAAAGGATCTTGGAAATGGCAACCTTCAGTTATTATCCGACCTGAGTATAAACCAGGCGGTCATTCCAGCCGTCTATTACCCATTGCTGAAAGAATTTTATAAAAGTATTGTTGAAAAAGAGACAGAAAAGGTAGTTTTATCTAAAATTACCTCAGATGAATATACGGAACGCGCAGCAGGCGGTAGATGAATGGATTAAGGAACACGGGGTTCGTTATTTTAATGAACTCACCAATATGGCCCAACTCACTGAGGAGGTGGGGGAGGTAGCCCGAATCATAGCCAGGCGCTACGGGGAACAGAGCGAGAAAGAAGCTGACAAGGGTAAAGACCTTGGTGAGGAATTGGCCGATGTATTATTTGTGGTCCTCTGCCTTGCCAACCAAACTGGGATAGACCTTCAGCTGGCCTTCGATAAAAAACTGCAGCTTAAAGCAGGTCGCGATCATGATCGCCATCACAGCAACAAGAAACTCAAATAGTAGTATCTTAGCGCCTTTCAGATACCGGGACAGGGCGGCCTGCCGGTTATGCCTGGGCCGCATCAACTAATTTTGGCAGAACACTTTGAACTTACACCTTACCGCACCCACGAACAAAAAGTTCCGGTCCGCCGTAGCCATTACTGGTTCCAAGAGCGAATCAAACCGCCTCCTGTTGCTTCAGGCCCTGTACCCCAACATCCGGATAGAAAATCTGTCGAATGCAGATGATGCCACGGCAATGGCACAGGGGCTTAAGAAGATTAGCGGGTTCGTGGATATTCACCATGCGGGAACGGCTATGCGTTTCCTTACCGCCTTCTTCGCCACACAACAGGGGCGCGAGGTAACTCTCAGCGGCTCTAAAAGAATGACAGAACGTCCTGTTAAGGTCCTTGTGGAAGCGCTTCAAAGCCTTGGGGCAGATATCAGCTACCTCGAAGAACCCGGCTATCCGCCGATTTTTATTAAAGGGAAGCAAATTACAGCCAGTAAAGTGCAACTACCGGCCAATGTCAGCAGCCAGTATATCTCAGCCCTACTTTTAGTGGCTGGCACCCTGGAGAACGGTCTGGAACTGGAACTCACAGGCGAAATTACTTCCGTGCCCTATATAAAAATGACCTTAGCCCTGCTGACGCGCCTCGGGATAGAAAACGAGTTTGCAGGGCAGACCATCCGTGTACGGCCAACCCCGGCGATTACAGATGCCACTCTTACGGTAGAATCAGACTGGAGTTCTGCTTCGTATTTTTATAGTATAGTTGCCCTCGGCGAGCTTGGTTCCGAAATTGAACTTTCATCTTACTATGAGTCCAGCCTCCAGGGAGACAGTATCCTCAAGTCCATATTCCGGGATTTTGGAGTAGCAACCCTGTTCGGTGAGAACAGCATGAAATTACAGAAGATAACGAACAGGCTTCCCACTCAGCTCAGCTACCACCTTTCCGATGCCCCCGACATAGCCCAGACGCTGGCAGTAAGTTGTTTTGCCCTGGGGATAGGTTGTTACCTTACCGGACTGCATACCTTGAAGATCAAAGAAACCGACAGGCTCCTTGCCCTGGAAACCGAGCTCGGTAAATTGGGAGCTTCCATCGCCGTCAGCAGCAATTCCCTGACACTTAAACCGGGCGGCATCATGAAAGAGGGAGTTGCCATAGACACCTATAACGACCACCGAATGGCCATGGCTTTTGCCCCCGCCGCGCTCAAAGCAGGGCTGGTTATCAATGAGGCTGAAGTGGTATCCAAATCCCACCCGGATTTCTGGAAAGACCTGCAATCCCTGGGATTCCGCACAAAGACTCAGGATTAGTCATTTAATCGGCCTTTTACTTGACAAGGCCTGTGGGATGGTTGTATATTTGCAGCCGCTAAAATCGCCATAGGCTGTCGGCGCAACATAGTATATGGGGAACGCAACAATATCATCTGTATCTTCCCAAAAGACGATGTAAACCACCTTTTATTCAATAATCTGGTTCCCGCGATCACACAACATAATCAGCATTAGAAACTAACATATGAAATTATCGCACTTCAATTTTGAGTTACCAAAAGAATTAATAGCAGAATACCCTTCGGAAAACAGGGACGAATCCAAGTTGATGGTGGTCCGCAGGGATACAGGTAAAATAGAACACCGGATGTTTAAAGACCTGATTGATTATTTTGTTGAAGGTGATGTGATGGTCTTGAATAATACAAAGGTTTTTCCGGCCAGGTTGTACGGTAATAAGGAGAAGACAGGGGCCCGTATTGAGGTCTTCCTGCTTAGGGAATTAAATGAGGAACAAAGGCTGTGGGACGTATTGGTAGACCCTGCGAGGAAGATCCGAATTGGCAATAAACTTTATTTCGGCGACGATGAAAGCCTGGTGGCAGAGGTAATAGACAATACCACCTCGAGGGGAAGGACACTTCGGTTCCTCTATGACGGCTCCTATACCGATTTCAGGCGAAAATTAAGGGAACTAGGAGAAACTCCGCTGCCAAAGTATATCAAAAGAAAAGTTGAGCCAGAGGATGAAGTAAGATACCAGACCATTTATGCCAAGCATGAAGGCGCCGTGGCCGCACCAACAGCCGGCCTTCATTTTTCCAAACATTTGTTGAAGCGCCTGGAAATAAAGGGGGTCGATTTTTCTGAAATCACACTGCATGTTGGATTGGGCACTTTTAACCCGGTTGAGGTGGAAGACCTTTCCAAACATAAAATGGATTCGGAGGAACTTATCATCGATGAACGGGCCACCGAGATCGTAAACGCAGCCAAAAGGAAAAAACGTAGGGTATGCGCAGTAGGTACAACGGCCATGCGCGGCCTGGAAAGTGCGGTTTCTTCCGAACATACACTGAATACTTTTGACGGGTGGACCAATAAGTTTATTTTCCCCCCTTATGATTTCAGTATTGCAAACGCCATGGTGACCAATTTCCATTTGCCGAAGTCTACCCTATTGATGATGGTATCGGCATTTGTTGGCCACGATCTTATGAAACGCGCCTATAAGGAAGCTATTTTGGAAGGATACCGCTTCTATTCCTACGGGGATTCCATGTTGATATTGTAAGCGTTCAGGACTAATTGCCGAATAACCTGCGCCGTCCGGCAAGGCATGATAATTTGTATCTTAATGGAAATGGAAACCGCAGATAAAAAAGACATCAGGGCGCTGAGCAGGAACGAACTCCGGGAGTTCTTCGTGTCTCAGGGCCAGGACGCCTTTCGTGGTAACCAGGTGTATGAATGGCTGTGGAAGAGATCGGCCCATAACTTCGATGAAATGACCAATATTTCAAAGGAGACAAGAACGATGCTCACGACCCATTTTGTGATCAACCATATTGAGGTGGACCACATGCAACGCAGTGCCGACGGAACCATCAAGAATGCTGTGCGGCTTCACGACGGCCTGGTGGTAGAATCGGTGTTAATCCCAACTGAAAAAAGAACAACCGCCTGCGTGTCGAGCCAGGTGGGCTGCAGTCTCGACTGTAAATTCTGTGCAACAGCGAGCCTTAAACGAATGCGAAACCTCCATCCTGGTGAGATTTACGACCAGGTAGTGGCCATAGACCGCCAGAGCCGCCTGTATCACAACAGGCCGCTAAGTAATATTGTATTTATGGGAATGGGGGAGCCACTCATGAATTACAACAATGTTTTAATGGCCATTGAGAAGATCTGTGCCCCTGAAGGTCTTGGAATGTCGCCCAGGCGTATTACCGTTTCCACTTCGGGTGTCCCGAAAATGATTCGTAAAATGGCCGATGAAATGGTAAAGTTTAAACTGGCGGTTTCCCTTCATTCCGCTATTGAAAAAACCCGCACCTCCATTATGCCCTTCAATGCGAGTTTCGGTTTGCAGGAACTAAGGG
This sequence comes from uncultured Flavobacteriaceae bacterium, assembly GCA_964434565.1. GTDB lineage: Bacteria > Bacteroidota > Bacteroidia > Flavobacteriales > Flavobacteriaceae > Zeaxanthinibacter. The sequence goes on from CAYSVQ010000189.1 coordinate 61,954, forward strand.
ATTCACTTTTATATTGGTATCAGAAAACAGGGAGCCGGATTACATATGAATATGTTGTTTGGGAAGGAATTAACGACAAGCCCGAAGATGCCACTGCGCTTGTAGCTTTCTGCAGATTTGCCCCTTCCAAAGTTAACCTTATAGAATACAATCCCATTGATGGGGGCGAAGCATTCCGCCAGGCGTCTGACCAGGCCATTGGCATGTATGTGGAAATCCTGGAAAGGAACAGTATCACAGTAACCGTGCGCCGTTCAAGGGGAAAAGACATAGATGCCGCCTGCGGGCAACTGGCCAACAAGTCATAGTTTTTTAACTTTACTTTACTGCCTAATTTCAGAAAGCAGCCCGAACCTGACCTTCAAAATCACTTGGGGTTTATACCTTTTTGTTCACCTGCGCAGTGATTCCCTTTAAACACTTACATTTGTCACAAAGCCCCCGATGTTAGTTGCTCATAATAACATATTTTATGCTAGTTTTATGAAGCCAAGAATCCAGAACTTTTGAATATAGTTGCCCATATCAAGGAACCTGTAGACCGGGAAATGGAACTTTTTGAAAAGAAGTTCCATGAATCCATGTCCTCCAGGGTTGCCCTGCTAAACAGAATAACTTATTATATTGTTAACAGGAAGGGAAAGCAGATGCGACCAATGTTCGTGTTCCTCACTGCAAAGCTGGTAAACAACGGAGTAGTAAACGAACGTACCTATCGCGGGGCTTCGGTAATTGAACTCATTCATACAGCATCTCTGGTACATGACGATGTGGTGGATGAGAGCAACAAACGGCGGGGTTTCTTTTCCATCAATGCGCTCTGGAAAAACAAGATCGCGGTGCTTGTAGGCGATTACCTGCTTTCGAAGGGGATGCTGCTATCGGTTGATCACGGGGATTATGACCTGCTTAGGATCATTTCGGTTGCGATCAGGGAGATCAGCGAGGGTGAACTGTTGCAGATAGACAAGGCCAGGAGGCTGGATATTACCGAGGATGTTTATTATGAGATCATCCGGCAGAAAACGGCTACCCTGATAGCCGCCTGCTGCAGCCTTGGGGCCTGCTCGGTTCAGCCGGACACCTTACATGTGGAGACCTTCAGAAAATTCGGAGAATTATGTGGGATGGCCTTCCAGATAAAAGACGACCTTTTTGATTATGGTGAGGAGAAAATAGGAAAACCTACGGGAATCGACATAAAAGAACAGAAAATGACGTTGCCATTGATCTATGCCCTGAATCACTGCAGCAGGAAGGAGAAGGCATGGCTGATCAATTCCGTTAAAAACCATAACAAGGATAAACAGCGGGTGAAAGCGGTAATCGCATTTGTAAAGGAAACCGGAGGCCTGTCTTATGCAGAGGAAAAAATGCATGAATTCAAGAACAAAGCCCTCCGTCTTCTGGGCGATTATCCTGAGTCTGAATACAGGAATGCACTTGAACTTATGGTAAATTATGTTGTAGACCGCCGGAAGTAAGCATAACTGCTTTAAGGCTTATTAGCTTATAGCTTCAGTGCCCTTTCCATTTCCTCGGTAAATTCTTCTTTGTAAAAAGTGCGTTTGCAATGCGAACATTCGGCTACCCAAATCTTGGAAATAGCAAAAAGCGGGAGCCAGAATATGTGAAAATAATTGGGGGTGATGGTGACCGTAAGGGTGTTATTCCGCCCGCAATAGCTGCATGCGGAACCCTGGAGTAATTTAGTGGTGGCCCTGCCCGTACGGGTTCCGAAGAAAAGGATGAACATAGTTTGTTTCCTACTGGATTGAGTCCTAAATTAACCAATCTCAGGGAATACTAATTACATAATGGAATGCTTTCCAGGGCATACCTGATTTTTTACTTTTACCGATACCGATTTTATCACTGTGATTTCGAAGTCTACCATAGATAAGGTTTTTGATGCTGCCCGGGTTGAGGAGGTAATCGGGGATTATGTGAACCTGAAAAAATCCGGTTCCAATTTCAAGGGGTTAAGTCCATTTACCGATGAACGTACACCCAGTTTTATGGTTTCCCCGGTTAAACAGATATGGAAGGATTTCAGTAGTGGCAAGGGAGGAAATGTGGTGGCCTTCCTGATGGAACACGAACATTTTACATACCCGGAGGCCATTAAATATCTGGCACGTAAGTACGGAATTGAAATAGAAGAAACTCAGCGCACCGACGAGGAAGCCGAACAGGCCGGTGAGAGGGAAAGCATGTATCTGGTATCCGGGTTTGCCAGAGATTATTTTGAGGATTGCCTTTGGAACAGTGAAATGGGTAAAGCGATCGGGCTCACTTACTTCAAGGAACGCGGCTTTACGGATGAAACCATACGTAGATTCGGGCTGGGGTATAATCCGGACCAGTGGGACGCCTTTACAAAAGTAGCCCTGGATAAGGGATATCAGAAAGAATACCTGGAAAAAACCGGACTCACAATTATCAGGCAGGGCCAGGAAACCGAAGGGGAGAAAATGTTCGACCGCTTCAGGGGCCGCGTTATGTTCCCAATCCATTCGATGAGTGGCAGAGTCCTTGGTTTTGGCGGGCGTATCCTTGGCAATGATAGTAAAGCCGCGAAGTACCTGAATTCCCCCGAAAGCGATCTATACCATAAAAGCAAAGTACTTTATGGGATCTTCTTCGCAAAACAGGCCATCGCCAGGGAAGACACCTGCTACCTTGTTGAAGGCTATACCGATGTTATCCAGCTATATCAGAGGGGAATCCACAATGTGGTCTCTTCCAGTGGCACGGCCCTTACAGCAGACCAGATCAGGCTTGTGAACAGGCTAACAAAAAACATCACCGTTCTTTTCGATGGCGATGCAGCCGGGGAAAGGGCATCGCTAAGGGGCATCGACCTTATCCTGGAACAGGGCATGAACGTACGGGTATGCACTTTCCCCCCGGGGGAAGACCCGGACAGTTTCGCCAAAAAGAACGAAACGGAGGCTATTGTAAATTACCTCAGGGAAAACTCCAGGGATTTTATTCAGTATAAGACCTCGCTCCTTTCCAGGGAGTCCGCCAATGATCCTATCAGAAAAGCCGAAACGGTGCGTGATATCGTACAAAGTATTTCTAAAATCCCGGACCGGATAAAAAGGGAAATTTACATACAGGAGTGTTCCGCGATGATGCACATTTCCGAAGAAGTGCTTTTCAATGCCCTGGCACAGATCAGCAAAAAGCAGCTGGGGGAGGAAATTAAGGAACGGCATCCGCCTCAGCGGGCTTTTCAGGTGGTAAAGAACGAAGAGTTTGCCGGAAAGGTAGATATACAATATGAACTGGAGCGCAAGATCATAGAAATGCTGCTGCTCTACGGCAAGGAAGAGGAAGCTTTTGAAGATCTTATCCTGAAGGAAAATGAGGAAGGCCTCCTTGTTTTGGAACCGGAACAGGTGGAAGCCAAAGTATATGAAAAGATTTTTCTCGACCTGCAGGAGGATGAGATTGAACTCAGCCATGAGCAGTTCCGTAATATCTATTACAGGCTGATAGCGGAACTTAATGAAAAGGAAGAATTTTCAATTAATACCTTTATGTCTGCCCTGGATCAGGATTTAGTTCAGGAAGTTTCTTCCATCCTGATGGAGGATGAGAAATATATGCTGCATAACTGGGAAAGGAAAGACATCTTCCCTAAAGAAAAGCAGAATGCCGTGGCTCAGTTGGTCAGCGAAACCATTCTTACCCTGCGTTGCTTCCTTATAAAAAAGCGGATTGCAGCCCTACAGAAAGATACGGAGGATTCACAGACCGATCATTCCGAAACCCTGGAAGAGATCATGAATTACCTGCAGCTGAATACATTGCTAAATAAGAAACTGAACCGGGTATTATCCTGACAGGCTTGTTAAATGTTCTTTAAAAAAACCCCGGCAATGGCCAGGGTTTGCAAATTTTCAATTATACAACTCAATACAACTCGAGGGCTTTGGCCTGTTGAAGGAGGTCTACGAGATTGTCTACGTTGAGTTTTTTCATCAGGCGTGCCTTATAGGTGCTCACGGTTTTTTCATTCAGGTTCAGCCCCTGGGCTACTTCCTTGTTGCGTTTACCGCTTGCCAGCATTTTAAGTACTTCAACTTCCCTGGTCGACAGTTTTCTGAAAAACCTTCTTGGTTTTTGAGTTCCTTCATCGAAGGCAAGCCTCTGTGCCAGTTCGTTGGTAATGAACATGCTTCCCTGGCTTACTTTCCTGACCGCACTGATGATGTAATCGATTTCGGCAGCCTTCGAAAGGTAGCCGTAGGCACCGGCACGGATGGTACTCAGTGCATAAACATCTTCTGACTGACCGCTGTAGATAAGAACCTTGATATCAGGATATTCCTGTTTGATTTTTCTCAGGGTTGCAATCCCGTTTATTTCCGGGATATCCATTTCGAGGATCACAACATCCGGCGAGCGTTCCTTTAATTTTTCAAAGAGTTCGGTGGTTGTAGCCACATCATCCAGGACATTCATATCGGAAGCGGTATTCAGTACTTGTCGGATACCCATTCTTACGATAGGATGATTATCGGCAATTAAAACTTTGATCATTTTGGTTTGTTTGCTAGATTTTAACGGTACTGCTTGGTTCTTGTGAGAACATGCAATGTAAGGTTAAAACATCTGATTTGTTTAACAAAAATGTATTTTTTTTCTTAATTATCAACTATTTAATGAAGGTTATTCGACTTAAACACCTGATTCTTAGGTGAGCGGTTATTTCAGACCTGCGGGAATTTCGCAAATTGGGATAGGAACCATCTTATGCTTGTTAGCTGAATTAAACCTTTTAAAGATAAGAAAAACTTCCTTTTCCCTTCCTGAAAATTCCTCAGAGGTTTTGCCCTCCTCCTGCATTTGCATTGCCCATTCCATTTCGGGGTAGCTGGCACCGATCTGATCTTCATCTGTGCGCTGATCCTGCCACAGGCCGTCGGTCGGAACAGCTTTCTGTATGGACTCCGCGAGCCCGAGGAAACGGCCAAGTTCGTAAACTTCAGTTTTCAGCAGATCGGCTATAGGGCTAAGGTCTACCCCGCCGTCGCCATACTTGGTAAAAAACCCGATACCAAAATCCTCCACCTTGTTGCCAGTCCCGGCCACAAGGTATTTATGCAGGGCGGCAAAATAATACAGGCTTGTCATCCGCAGTCTTGCCCGTGTATTGGCCAGCGACATGAACCGCGCTTCTTCATTGTCAACTTTTGGAAAGGCAGTTACCAACTCGTCAAATACCGGGCTCAGGTTTACCAACTGACGTTTTACATTGGGATATTGATGCTGCAGCCATTTAATGTGTTCGTCGGCCCTGCTGACCTGGTCGGAGCCCTGGTGAATAGGCATTTCCACACAAAGCAGATCCAAACCGGTCCTGGCACAGAGGGTGGAGGTGACTGCAGAATCAATACCCCCGGAAACACCGATGACAAAGCCCTTCATTTGGGCATGTTTCGCGTACCCGTCTAACCACCCAACAATGTGGTCCACTACTTTTTCAGTTTGCATAGGTCTTTCGGTTACATTGAAATCGCTTAACTTTACGGCATAAAAATAAAACCTGAATAGGTAATATTAAAACATAAACCGCATAACTTTTCATGCATAAGAATGTATGGTTATTTGTTCCGGCATTGTTGGTGCTGGTGGGTTGCGGGGAAGAGGACCGGATTAATGAGGATATCGCTTCCATTCCTGTAGCTATTGAACTCCACAGGTTCGACCGCGAGTTTGCTAAGGCCGAACCAAAGGATCTCCCGGGCCTCAAGTCCGATTACCCATACCTGTTCCCGTCCCAATATTCCGATTCGGTTTGGGTGGCTAAGATGCAGGATACTCTGCAGCGCGAACTGCTTGAGGAGGTACAGGCCGCATTTGGAGACTTTAACAGTGTTAGCACCGAGCTGGATCTTTTTTACAAACATCTGCTATTTTATTTTCCCGGGGAGGAACCGCCCGAGGTAGTTACAGTAACTTCAGACGTGGATTACCAAAACAGAATAATTCTTGCAGATTCGCTGTTGCTGATAGGTCTTGATAACTATCTGGGCAGCGATCACCGTTTTTATAAGGGGATAGATCGCTACATTGCAACAGGACTCGACCGACAATACCTGATCAGTGATATTGCCGGGGCTTATGCCAGAAAATTGAATCCCAACCCTGACCAGCGCACTTTTTTGGCCAGGATGATCTATCATGGCAGGGAGCTTTACCTTAAAGACCTCCTGATCCCTTTTGTTTCAGATGAACGGAAAATAGGCTATTCCCCGGAGGAAATGGAATGGGCCCAAGAAAATGAGGATCAGATATGGCGGTACTTTATTGATAGAGAATTGCTTTACAGCACAGATAATCAGCTCAGGGCAAGATTCCTTGATCCGGCTCCTTTTTCCAAATTCAGGCTCGAATTGGATAATGAATCACCTGGGAGGGTGGGCCGCTATATGGGCTGGCAGATTGTAAAGGCTTTTATGGCCGACCACAATTTAAGTCCGCAACAGTTACTGGAATTACCTACCGAAGAAGTTTTCAGAAGATCGAACTACAAACCCAAGAAATGAGCAATGGCTAAATTACATACTTCCGTAATCACTCTGAAAGTCGGGCTCGATGAGAATCGTGTCCCCGAAGAACTCCATTGGTCTGCCCAGGATGGCGGCATTGAAAATGAAGAAGCCAAGGCCATGTTGCTTTCGGTCTGGGACAGCAAAAACCAGGAATCGCTAAAGATAGACCTGTGGACCAAAGATATGCCGGTTGATGAGATGAAAGTTTTTTTCCATCAAACCCTGGTATCACTGTCCGATACTTTTATGAAGGCCACTCAGGATGAAAAAATGACGGCAACAATGAAGGATTTCTGCGATTATTTCGCCGAAAAACTGGAATTAAATCAGAGCTGAGCAGGCGGCTAAGCCTGTGCAACAGGCGTTTTTACAGCTAAATTAATAAATACTGAAACCGGGTTGCCTCCCATGAAATTGGTATTTTTGGAATGCCGGGCAAAAATCCCTTTGTCCTGCGAAAAAACCATGCCGACATGGAAGCTGAGATGAACTTTACTATCCCTCAATTGGGGGAGCCCCGCTTTTTATCGCCAATAGGGTTAAGTACCATTAAGGGTGATAACATTTTCAATTTTGTCAGGGAAGAAGAGAAGTTGCTGTATGATTGTTCCCTCGACAGTTTCACCTACTACCTGAAGGAACAGATGTCACCCCTGGCCCTTGAGAAAGCAGGGCCGCGGGAAAGCATATATTTTGACCCTGGTAATACCACTGCAGCCATAGTAACATGTGGCGGCCTTTGCCCGGGGATTAACAATGTGATCCGAAGCCTGGTAATGGGGCTGCATTACTTCTACGGGGTTAAGCGGATTTTGGGGATTCCATACGGGTTTGAAGGTCTAAATCCTGATTTTGGACACAGTTTTGTGGAGTTTTCACCGATGTCTGTAAAGGATATTCATATAATTGGAGGGACCATTTTGGGATCGTCACGGGGTGAACAAGATGTCAGCGTGATGGTAGATAGCCTGGTGAATACTAATATTGATATTCTTTTTGCTATAGGCGGCGATGGTACCCTTAAGGGGGTAAGGGCTCTTAGTAGTGAAATTAGCAACAGGGGTCTGCAGATTTCCGTGGTTGGTATTCCGAAGACCATTGATAATGATATTTACTTAATTGATAAATCATTTGGGTTCGAAACTGCTTTTGACATCGCCAGCCCAATAATCCGCGACGCCCATAACGAAGCCACCGGGGTACACAACGGGGTGGCCATTGTAAAACTAATGGGACGCGACAGCGGTTTTATCGCGGCCTCTGCTGCTCTGGCCATGCCCATGGTAAATTTTGTACTGGTGCCGGAGATGGATTTCCGGCTGAAGGGCGAGAATGGTTTCCTTAATCAGTTACAGAGACGCCTTGACTCTAAACACCATGCGGTTATTGTGGTAGCCGAGGGGGCAGGACAGCACCTCTTTAATGAGCAAAATGAAACCACCATTGATGCTTCGGGTAACGTAAAACACCTCGATATAGGACAGAAATTACAGCAAGAGATTAAAGCACATTTTAAGGCCCTGAATTACAGAATTACCATAAAGTATATAGACCCCAGTTATATAATCCGCAGCGCGCCGGCGAATGCCAGTGACAGTATTTTCTGCAGCCGCCTGGCCTATCACGCGGTACACGGGGCAATGGCCGGAAAAACAAACTTTGTAGCGGGGATGCTCAATAATCATTTCGTGTACCTCCCTGTTGACCAGGTTGTAAAACAACGGAAAAAAATAGATATGGAAGGAGAATTCTGGTTTGCCGTCCTTCAGAGTACGGGTCAGCCCTTTATAATGTCTTGAATTCTAATAAACAAAACCCTTAATCTATTGCCAGGACAGGGGTTTTTGAAGTAAGGGTGAGGTAGTTTGTAAGCAGCCCTGAAGTCTTCTTCCCTTGCTCCCTGTGGTTTCCGGGTAGGATCGCTATCATATCAATCTCCTTCTCCACGGTAAACCTGCTTATCGCATCCGCAACCTGGGAGTTTTCGATGTAGGTATGATCTGCATAAAATGATTCAAGGTAGTGTTCCAACAAGCTTTCATTTTTTTCTTCCGTGGCAGAATATCCGTAATCGCCAGGTTCATTCTCTATGGTAAGCACATGTACCCGGGCATTAAACCGCCTGGCCACGTCGAGCAGGGTTGCAAGATCGGTACTATCGTCAATCTCATCCCGGCCCAGGACCAGTGCGATTTTCTTTATCCTGAATTCTCTTGCCGGTTCCGGGATTACAAGAACCGGGCAATTTGCTTCCATTACCAGTTCGGAAGTACGTGAGGCCGCATCGGTGTTGTTGGGGGCACCGGAGGTGCCCATTATGATCAGGTCTGCATGATAGGTTTCCCTGGCCGTGAGTATTGCCTCGGTGAGTTGTTTACGACTTACTGCCCAGCTAAAGGAAGCCTTCAGCATTTTACCATATCCTTTCCGGATTGCCTTAAAATCATTTTCTAAAAAGGAAGCATCCAAACCTTCATCCGAATAGAGTAACTTTATGTGCATATCACTACTTTGTCCGGCATAGTTTACGGCATAATCCAAAGCAATCCTGGCTGGGCCAGAAAAATCAAACGGGACCAATAAAGTCTTAATCTTACGCATAAGTGGTAAATTTCAATTGTTCTTTACAAACTTATTATTAATAAGTTTCCCTGACAATGATAAAGGTCATACATCTAAACCTCCCCGCACTGCGGTCACCTATGTGTTTTGCCAATGATTGTAAGGAAAGGTGGTTGGCGCAGACCAAAACCTGTATATCGTAACCGCATACAAATCTATGAACACCGGGGAATTGAAACAATTGGTTTTTGTTTACAATGCCCTTAGCGGTATTGGAAACAGTTTACTTGACAGCGCCCACAAAATTATGAGTCCCTCAACCTACGATTGCCGGTTATGCAGCCTGACCTATGGAGCGATGAGGGAACGGCGGGATTGGAAGCTTTTTCGGGAAAATAGTACAATTCCGATGGTCTTCTATCACAAAGATGAATTCCTAAGCGCTTACGCCTCAAAATTCGCTGCAAAATTTACCTTCCCCATAATCCTGGCAGATACCGGAGAGGAACTGCAAGTGCTGGTTACGACTACTGAACTGAACACCATTGATGATACAGCAGAACTTATGGAAATTATAAAGGCCCGGATAAAATCCTGAGGTTTAGCTTCCCTGCCCGCTGTAAAATTGCTTATTGATTTTATCGATATAGGAAAGAACCTCTTCCCTGCCGGTATTCTTGCTTGCAGAGGTGATGAAATATCCGGGCGCCTCTTCCCAGGCACCGGCGAGCAGGTGGTTTATGTAGTTCACTACCTGCCTTTCCAGAGCCTGCGGTTTTAATTTATCGGACTTCGTGAAGATTATCATAAACGGGATACGGTTATCTCCCAGCCATTCCATAAAATCCGTATCTATCTTCTGAGGTTCATGCCTTATATCAACAAGTACAAATGCGCTTAGCAGTTGTTTGCGTTTGCTGAAGTAATCAGTGATATATTTTTGAAAAGTGGATCGATCCTTTTTGGAGACCCTGGCATATCCGTAACCCGGCAAATCTACCAGGAACCAGTTATTATTGATTTTAAAATGGTTGATCAACTGCGTCTTTCCAGGTCTCCCCGAGGTTTTGGCCAGGTTTTTCCTTTCGGTAAGCATATTGATAAGGGAAGACTTTCCTACGTTAGACCGACCTATGAAAGCGTACTCGGGCAGGGGTTCCACGGGGCATTTGAGCACCTCGGCATTGCTAACTACAAAGTCGGCCGACTTAATCTTCATGACATGGCAGGCTATTAGAAATCTCGCTTCTGCAACCAGGCGAACAGCAACTCATTGAATTCACTGGGATGCTCCATCATGGGGGCGTGGCCGCATTCATCGATCCAGAACAATTCCGAATCGGGTAATAGTTCATGGAACTCCATGGCTACTTTCGGCGGGGTTACCGTATCGTTTTTCCCCCAGATAATGCAGGTAGGGGTTTGCATTTTGGGCAGGTCCCGTGCCATATTATGCCTTATGGCACTTTTGGCAATTGCCAGTGTGCGCACAATCTTGTTCCTGTTATTTACCGTGTTAAACACCTCATCCACGATTTCTTTGGTGGCGACTTCGGGATTGTAAAATACGTCCTGTGCTTTTTTCTTGATAAATTCATAATCGCCACGCCTGGGATAGCCATCGCCCATGGCGCTTTCATAAAGGCCGGAACTACCTGTAATGACAAGGGCCTTTACCATTTCGGGATATAGCCTGGTGTGCAAGAGCCCGATGTGGCCCCCCAAGGAATTCCCAAGCAGGATAACATCTTTAATGCCTTTGAATTCGATGAATCTTTCAAGGAACCTTGCAAAGTTCTTTACGTTGGTCTTGAGTATCGGCATATCGTAGATGGGGAGTTCAGGGACCAATACCTTATAGCCTTTTTCAGGAAAGTAGCTTGTGACCCCATGGAAATTACTCAGGCCACCCATAAGACCGTGCAAAATGATAATAGGGGTACCCTCCCCCACTTCAATATACCTGAATTTCCCTTCAGTAGTAATCTTCTCTTCCATGCAGCACAGCTTCTGGTGTCGATTGGCAAATATAGACAATTCAATATAATGGCAATGTTATGACTCCCCCTGAGGGAGGCTATCACCGTGAAGCCAACAGGCTAAAAATAGATAAAATATCGGTCAGCCCGACAAGGGATGCACGACGTGTTCAGAGAATCATTTACCCACTTTATAACGGAAAAATTATGAACAAAGTGGTAAATAGTGGTAAATTGTGGTAATAATTTCTATATATTTGAGTTTATAATGAGAAAGCCAACCAAAAATACGTGATAGGATTCATAGGAACATATGAATGTAAAGCTGATACGAAGGGAAGGGTAATGATCCCTGTGTCTCTCAAAACCCAGCTGGCCCCTGTTTTAAATCAGGGCTTTGTCATTAAACGGTCTGTTTTTCAAACATGTCTGGAGCTCTACCCTATGGATGAATGGCAACAGCTCATGCAGAAAATGAACAAGAAGAACAGGTTCAAAAAAAAGAACAACGATTTCATAAGGCGGTTCTCTGCAGGGGTAAAGCCTGTGGAAATAGACGCTACAGGCAGGCTGCTGATCCCCAAGAACCTGGCAGACATTGCCGGGATCAGGAAGGACGTGGTTCTTAGTTCTGCTATAAATATAATCGAGATCTGGGATAAAGACAGTTATGAGAAGGTTATAGATGAGGCCACGGATAATTTTGCGGAAATGGCTGAGGATGTAATGGGCGAGGATGGGGACGAGCTATCATAATCCGGTATTGCTCACTGAGGTTGTAGACGGCCTGCTCATTAAGGAAAATGGAATTTATGTGGATGTCACTTTCGGGGGAGGCGGGCATTCCGGTGAAATTCTGAAACGGTTGGGAAGCGGTGGCAGGTTGTTTGCCTTCGATCAGGACGAGGATGCAATTCCCAATGCCCCGGATGATGAACGGTTTACGCTTATCAATGAGAATTTTCGGTTTATCCGGCAGTTCCTGAGGTTCTATGGCATTCGGAAAGTAGATGGAATCATGGCAGATTTTGGAGTATCCTCCTATCAGTTCGACATGCCGGAACGGGGTTTTTCTACCCGTTTTGAAGCCAAACTGGATATGAGGATGAGCAAAAGGAATAAGCGGTCTGCCTACAAGGTCATTAACAATTACAGTTATGACGAGTTAAGGAAGGTATTGTTCCGGTACGGAGAGTTGAGAAAGGCAGATGCAATGGCGGCTGCATTGATCGAACAACGTTCGGTAGCTCCGGTAAAGACCACCGAAGACCTTAAGCAGGCATTGCGTAAGTTCCTTCCAAGGGAAAGGGAGAACAAGGTACTGGCACAGGTTTACCAGGCCATCCGGATAGAAGTGAACCAAGAATTGGAAGCCATTGAAGAATTCCTTTTGCAGTGCCCGGATCTCCTGGAAAAAGGAGGCCGTTTAAGCATCATAAGTTATCACTCGCTGGAAGACAGGCTGGTAAAAAGGTTTATAAACACAGGAAAATTTGAAGGGGAGCCTGAAAAGGATTTTTATGGGAACATTACCCTGCCATTCAGGAAAGTGGGGGGGCTGAAGGTCCCTTCAGCGGCAGAAATCAACCGCAATCCGAGGGCAAGGAGCGCAAAACTGAGGATTGCCGAACGCATTTGAGCCGGATATCATAGTTACGTCAATAAAAACATCATGAGGAAAGGAATCTTAGACATATTAAAAGGAAAGTTCCTGGTAAGCGGCGACGCCCCCAAGAATTGGATGTTTATCATTTTCGCCTCCTTCCTGGCAACTATCATGATTGCAAGTTCGCACAATGCAGACCGGAAGGTACACAGGGTGGCTGCCCTCAGCGAGGAAGTAAAAGAATTGCGGAGCCAGTTTGTGGATATGCGCTCAGATGTTCAACGCCTTAAATTGGAATCGACCGTGATGCAAACGTTGGAAACAGACGGACTGTATCCGTCCGAAACTCCTCCAAAAAAAATAATGGTGGTAAATAACGAAGACTAATTGGCAATTACAGAGAAGAACATATTAACCCGTTTGTACATCGTCTCCGGATGCCTTTTCCTTTTTGCCGCTGCGGTGGTGATTAAGCTGGTGAGTATCCAGATGGTCCATGGCGATAGGTATAAGGAACTTGCCGAGCAACGCACCGAAAAGATGTTTACCATTGCTCCGAATCGCGGAAACTTATATTCGGACGACGGTAGCCTGCTGGCCACCTCTGTATCCCGTTATACCATTCGATTTGACGCGGTTACCGTAAAGCATAAGGATTTCGAATCCCAGGTAAAGCCCCTGGCAGATGCCTTATCCGGACTGCTTCACAAACCCTCTTCCCATTACGAACAAATACTGA
>CAYSVQ010000190.1:0-3620 GCA_964434565.1 uncultured Flavobacteriaceae bacterium
GGCCGGAATTGAGGTCGATGTCAAAATGAAAATTCGAAAAATCGCCACCGGTTTCGCGCTCGAGGCGGGAGATCAGGAAGCGCGTAATAACAGGTCGAAGGTTAAACTCGAGCTCCACACAAAATTTAAAAAGGTCCTCATCAATATGATTCACAGAATTCCACCGGAATTTCATACAGGCCGAAAATGAGTTAGCTTGGGAAAATACAATTTTTTTTTACAAAATCGCTTAAAGCAGGGCAAGGCGTATCCATTTAACCGATAAACTACCTGACCTTGTTTCAATTATAAAAAATAAGTGCCGGGGTATATAATAACGTTTACTTAATCCTCAACTTGTATAATCCCCTTCCGGGTATACAATAATGCCATAAATTTGATTAAACAGCCATCCTATGAAACCAATTTTAATCTTACTGCCCTTTTATCTGGCTGCCTTTTCCATTACAGCCCAGGAACACCAGCACAGGGCCAGCCGTCCGCTTAGCTTCCCCGATATTGAAGGCTATGTAAGCCTCAAAACCGACCTTCACCAGCATACCGTCTTCTCGGATGGCCATGTATGGCCTAATATCCGTATTATGGAAGCACTGCGTGAAGGCCTGGACGTTATCTCGCTTACAGAACATCTTGAATACCAGCCCCATTCCAGGGACATACCGCATCCCGACAGGAACCGCTCATATGAGCTTGCGCTGCAGGAAGCAGAAGATCACGAGTTGATGATCGTTCATGGTTCCGAGATCACCCGTTCTGCCCCCGTAGGCCATAACAACGCGGTCTTTATTGAGGATGCTAATAAATTACTCGCCAGGGATTCGCTTTCCCCATTCAGGGAAGCCAAAAAGCAAAAGTCTTTTGTATTCTGGAACCATCCTGCATGGTATGTACAAAGCCCAAAAGGCAACCCAGTGATCAGCTCTTTCCAACTGGAGCGTATCAGGGAAGGTGAACTGCACGGGATTGAAGTTATAAATACCACCGACTTTTCGGAGGAATCGCTTGCCCTGGCTCTGGAACATGGGCTTACCATAATGGGCACCAGCGATATTCACGGGCTTATAGAGTGGGATTATCTGGAAAAAGGAAATCACCGGCCTATAACCCTTGTGTTTGCAAAAGAACGAAGCCCGGAAGCCCTGAGGGAGGCACTCTTTGCGGGGAGGACAGTGGCAGTTTACAATCAATTGATGGTAGGGAAGGAAGAATTCCTGATCCCCCTGCTACAGACATGCATTACGATAAAAAAAGCAGCCTACATCCCTAAGACGCAGGTGCTTGAAATAGAACTTGAGAATGCTTCCAGCAGCGACCTCCTTTTCGAGAACAAGATGCCTTATACGTTTTACAGTAGTTCCCCTGTCTTCGAGATCCCTGCAAAGAGTAGTTTTAAACTGCAGGTAAAAACCCTTGAGGAAAAAAAAGGGATACAACTGCGATTAATGGCGTTGGGAGCTTTTACGGCTCCCGGTGTGCATCCGGTGGTGGATTGGGAAGTGGTAGTGGAATAGCAATATGTGTAACCAGTGAAACCTTAACGGTTTAACACCCTTACTATTTAAGCATTCCTTCTCCCTGACAAACACTAAAATAGCCGACTTTAAAAATTAGCCATATTTGGTTTGGGGACGTTACCCCCACCCCGCTTTTAAGTTACCCTTTCGGACTGCATAAACCTTGCAATTTTGCCAAACATTGCAGGATGTTTTATTTCGCTGACTGCTGTCCAATTCAGGGAATTCATGTCGGGAATTGTGGATAATGCAGCAGCTAACTTAAGGTGTAATTTGAACTCGCAGACTTTCTAAAAACACAGGCCAGGGCATTCGGGTTTTAAGCTTTATTTATCCCCTTTTATCGGATGCTGACTGGCAGGGCTGAACCCTAATAACTGATGCCGGATTTATTTTAACCATCCACATAGTCCTGAAGGTAAGCGTACCTTGGAGTAAGTTTTCCGTCGTGGGTCATTCGTGCTCTTTGGAGGATCCCGTCCCTGTCGCCATTAAAAAATGCGGGGATCACGTGGTCTACGAAGGCCGATCCAAAACCTTCGCTGGCATCCCTTGGAAGTTCAGCCGGCAGGTTGTCGACCGCCATGACGGCAATGGCTTCCTTATTATTAAAATTTGTTTCCACTCCGGTTTGTGGGTCATAGCCGTAAACCGGATCGGCAATGGTCGAGGCACGGATGGTGGTGCCAACTGGCCCGGCAATATCACAGCTGATATCTGCCACAACGCTTATCCTGAATTCCGGATTCCTGGTATCTTCTCCTGTAAAGAGGAATGGGGCGCCCTGCCCGTAAAAATGGCCTGCGATATAGAGGTCTGTAACTTTGGCAAAACGCATGAAATCGGAAACATAATCCCCAGGGTTCTCAAAAAAATCCTTTTCCCCCAGAACCTGACCGTCCTTTCGCTTGTTATAATCCATAACATCTATCTGGCAATATACGGCTTCAGGGTAATCCATGACCAGAAAGTCAGCTACCGACACTTCCTTAAGGCCCATACCCTGCAGCATTTCTCTGGCACCGTTGCCGACCCTCCCTTTGCCGGTCAAGAGAATTTTTATGGCAGGAATAGTTAGGTTTTTCAGATTCTGAATAAGCATGCGCTGGTCTTTCAGGTTTTCGGCCTTGGGCAGGGAAAAAGCACTGTGTTTCAGGCCATAAGCCCTGATACCGTTATACGCCCCTACAATCCCTGCATAGCGGCCGAAAGCGACCAGGCGAATGCCTTTTTGGTTAGTGATTACCTCATGGTCATAAAGCTCGATATTCTTTTCGAGCACGGCCAGGAGGAGTTTACGGTTGTAGGGTTGTTTCTTGATAGTATGGGAAAAGAAAAAGTATTTTTTGCCTGGAATAAGGGCGTCGGCCGGGACCTCCTTTACCCCCAGAAGCACTTCGCAATGTTCCATCTCTTCCGCCACCGCGATACCAGCCTCCAGGTATTCCTTGTCTGTAAAGACGCGGATTGGGGAAGGTTCTACCGTGATGGAAGCCTCTTTATGTGCTAACAGGACTTTTTGGCATGCTTTGGGAGAAAGCACCACACGGCGGTCTGGCGGGTTTTTCCTTTCCCTGATGATTCCGAAGCGCATAGGCGGGAGTTTGGTATAAATTTTGTCTAAATTAAGGGGAATATTAATGGTGACAAAGTTTTATGTAGCTTTGCAGTCCTTATAATAAAACGTTCATACAAAATTTGGGGCCGACTGGTATTG
The DNA here is from genome assembly GCA_964434565.1 of uncultured Flavobacteriaceae bacterium. Lineage (GTDB taxonomy): Bacteria > Bacteroidota > Bacteroidia > Flavobacteriales > Flavobacteriaceae > Zeaxanthinibacter. The sequence continues at coordinate 3,232 of CAYSVQ010000190.1, forward strand.
ACAGCGAGACCAATGGCTATGTAAGCATGCCGAGCGCTGGGATACAGCTCGTAAATCTCATTTTCCAGACTTTTAAATGGCGAATCTAATTACGCTCTTGCCGCTTAATCCGAATCACAGTAGGATATAGCCTCGTCCCTGCCAGGCAGGGAAGCGAGATGTCCCTTGAAAGCCCTTGTTGACGGCGATCAATCCAGGGGCACCAGAAAAGTCAACATAGAGGTGTTGTTGCTTCAGCAGCATCTTAAAACTCAAAGAAGCTAAGTGTGTATTAGGCGGTTTCCGGTCAGGTGCACATCGAAAACCAAACAGAAACTAAGCATGTAGAAAGTATAGTAATTGCTTGTTTGGACGAGGGTTCGAATCCCTCCGGCTCCACTAGAATGGTA
>CAYSVQ010000191.1:0-7442 GCA_964434565.1 uncultured Flavobacteriaceae bacterium
AAATTAATTCCTTAACGGCTTCCCTGTTTTCAACATGTGCTGAATCCTTTCCAGGGTTTTTCGCTCGGTACAGAGCGACATGAATGCTTCGCGTTCCAGTTCGAGGAGGTAATCTTCACTTACCAGGCTCGCTTCAGACAGATCGCCACCGGCCATTACATATGCCAGTTTATTGGCAATTTTCTTGTCGTGCTCGGAAATATAATTCCCGGCTTCCATGGCATCCGTGCCTACAAGGAACATTCCCAGCGCCTGTTTGCCAAGCACTTTTATATCCGTACGGCGAACTGGTTGTGTATAGCCCCTCTCGGCCATTAATTCGGCATAGGCTTTGGCGGTTGCAATTTGCCGGTCTTTATTAACAACAATAATGTCCTTCCCTTTTTGAAGGATCCCCAGGTCATAAGCTTCATATGCAGAAGTTGATACCTTGGCGGTACCTATGGTGAGAAAATATTCCCGCAAGACATTAAGTTCCACATCGTTTTCGTGGTACGTATCCGAAGCCCGCAGGGCCATCTCCTTGGAACCTCCGCCCCCCGGGATCACTCCCACGCCGAATTCTACCAGCCCGATGTAGGTTTCGGCAGCGGCCACCACCATATCGGCATGCATCGAAAGCTCGCAGCCCCCTCCAAGACACATTCCATGAGGAGCGGCTACTGTAGGGATGGAGGAATAACGCATGCGCATCATGGTTTCCTGAAACATTTTTATGGAATACTGTAGTTCATCGTATTCCTGTTCCACCGCCATCATAAAGATCATCCCGATATTGGCACCCACGGAAAAATTGGAACCCTGGTTGCCAACTACCAACCCACGAAAGTCTTTTTCGGCAAGGTCTATCCCTTTATTAAGGCCTGCTAAAACCTCGCTGCCGATAGTGTTCATCTTGGATTGAAACTCCACATTCAGTATCCCGTCTCCAAGGTCTTCTATTACTACTCCGGGATTTTTGTAGACCTCTTTGGTTTGCCTGATATTATCGAGAATGATAAAGGAATCCTGACCAGGTACTTTTTCCATATTCCCGGAAACCTGGTTATAAAAATAAGTAGCCCCTTCCTTTACTTCATAAAAGCTGTTTATCCCCTTTTTCTTCAATTCCTGAACCCAGGAGGCAGCAGTCTGCCCCTCGTCGGCTATCAGCTCCAAACCGCGGTCCATCCCAATGGCATCCCAAATCTGGAAAGGACCATGTTCCCAGCCAAAGCCCGCTTTCATGGCATCATCTATTTTGTAAAGTTCATCACTGATTTCCGGGATACGGTTACTTACATATGCAAACAAAGCTCCAAAACTTTTCCTGTAGAAAGTAGCTGCCTTGTCTTTCCCATTGATAAGTACTTCAAACCTCGAAATGACCTTGTCTATTGTTTTGGTATTTTCCAGGGTTTCGAAACGTGCCTTTTTCCCTGAACGGTATTCCAGGGTGTTCAGATCCAGGGTGAGGATCTCGCTTGACCCGTCGTCCTGTTTTACTTTCTCGTAGAATCCCTGTCCGGTTTTACTGCCGAGCCAGTTCTTCTCCATCATGGTTTCAATAAAATCCGGTATCCGGAAAAGTTCATGGCGTTCGTCTTCGGGGCAATTGTCATATATGCCTCTCGCAACATGTACCAGGGTATCAAGGCCCACTACGTCTACAGTCCGGAAAGTGGCAGATTTAGGCCTGCCAATAACCGGGCCGGTAAGTTTATCCACTTCCTCTACGGTCATCTCCAGTTCCCCGACCATGTGGAACAGGCTTTGAATACTGAAAATCCCAATCCTGTTGCCTATAAACGCCGGGGTATCCTTCGCCAGGACAGATGTTTTCCCAAGGAACTGTTCACCATAACCATTGAGGAATTTGAGTACGTCCTGCTTTGTTTTTGGCCCGGGGATTATTTCAAATAATTTAAGATAACGGGCCGGGTTAAAGAAATGCGTGCCGCAAAAATGCTGCTGGAAGTCGTCGGAACGTCCCTCGCTCATAAACCTGATAGGGATTCCGGAAGTATTGGTGCTGATAAGTGTCCCGGGTTTGCGGTGGTTATCAAGTTTCTCCAGTACCTGCTTTTTAATGTCGAGCCGCTCCACGACTACTTCTATGATCCAGTCCACCCCGGAAATCTTTGCAATATCGTCCTCCATATTTCCGGTACTGATACGGGTTGCGAATTTTTTATGGTAGATGGGTGAAGGGTTCGATTTGAGCGCCTCAGCCAGCGAATTATTAACGAGGCGGTTCCTCACCACGGGATCATTTAGCGTAAGGCCCTTTGATTTTTCCGTATCGGTCAGTTCCCTGGGCACAATATCGAGAAGCAGCACCTGCACCCCAATATTTGCGAAATGGCAGGCAATACCACTTCCCATAATGCCGGAACCAATTACTGCAACCTTTCTGATATGTCTGTTCATTGATGGATTCAGGTATTAATTATTGTTCTTGGAATATATTTTTCTTTCTCCTATAAGCCTGTTTATAGTTTCCATAACCTCAAAAAAACATTTCAACTGCTCTTCAGTTAAGTTGTTTCTGACAACTTCATTGAAGCGGAGGACAACATCCTTGGAATCCTTCCTTTTCTCCAGGCCAAATTCCGTAAGGTAAATCAAGACCCCCCTGCCATCCTGGGGGTTGGGACGGCGTTCAATCAAACCTTTTTCCTCCATGCTTTTCAGAATCCTCGACAAACTGGTGGCTTCCATCCCCATTTTAGGCCCAAGCGCAGTAGAAGGCGTCCCTGTTTTCGGATCAATGCTAAGCAAAGTAAATCCCACGGCCATGGTAGAATTAAACAGTTTGGCTTCCTCGTTATACATCCTGGCTACCGCCTGCCAGGTAGCGCGGATCATATAATCAATTGTTATATCCTTCATGGGAACTATGTCATCTTTCAAAGATAAAAAAATATATTATGCACGCATAATAAATAAACGAAAAACTTCAGCTTCTTAAAAGAAAACAGGGTAGTGGATGGCCTGCGTCAGTGCATCGGTAGAATCAGGTGATTCCGAAGTTCCGGTGGGGTTAGTGGTGGCTGTAGATATCGTTGTACAGGGTTAGGTATTTCTCCTTGATAACCTTGCGTTTCAATTTCATTGTAGGAGTAAGGTGTCCTTCCTCAACCGTCCAAATGTCCGGGGTAAGCCGGAACTGTTTTATTTTTTCCCATTTGGCAAAGTTTTCATTGGCGAGGTCTACTTCCTGTTGGTATCGATTTATGACCGATTCCTGCTGCAGAAGCTCCTTTCCGGTTTTGTGTGCGATATGGTGTTTCACTGCCCAGGACTTTAGAAAATCGAAGTTTGGCTGAATGAGCGCTGCCGGCATTTTCTCCCCTTCGCCAATTACCATTATCTGCTCTATAAACCGGGATTGTTTAAACCGGTTTTCCAGTAATTGCGGGGCTATGTATTTCCCGCCTGAAGTTTTAAACATCTCCTTCTTCCTGTCGGTAATCCTCAGGAATCCATCTGAATCCACCTCTCCTATATCCCCGGTATGGAAATAGCCGTTTTTCATAACTTCGGCGGTTCTTTCAGGTTCCTTGTAGTATCCTAGCATCACATTAGGACCTTTGCACAGGATCTCTCCGTCATCGGCTATCTTAACTTCCACATCCTTTATAATCCTGCCTACGGTTCCTATTTTCCATCCCCCGTTACGTTTGTCGTTCACAGAGATTACAGGTGAGGTTTCCGTTAGACCATAGCCTTCCATGACCGGAATATCTGCCGCCCCGAAGATCCGGCCAAGCCGTGGCTGGAGCGCAGCCGATCCGGAGACCATAGTCTGAAGCCTACCCCCAAGGCCTTCCCGCCATTTACTGAATATAAGCTTCCTGGCAACTTTCAGCTGCAACTCGTACCACCAGCCATTTGCTCCATAGGGTTCAAACTTTAACCCCAGGTTCACCGACCAGAAAAAAAGTATTTTCTTAATCCCCTTCAGGTCCGAACCCTTGGCAATAATCTTTTCATAGACCTTTTCCAGCAGGCGGGGTACCACGGTCATTACGTGTGGCCTGACTTCTTTGATGTTGTCGCTGATCTTTTCTATAGACTCGGCAAAATATATATCGATACCACAATATTGGTAGAGGTAAAGGATCATTCGTTCGAAGATGTGGCAGGCCGGCAGGAAGCTAAGGGCAACCCCGCCCTGCTCAAAAGGAACCCGTTCCTTGCTGGCAAGCACATTAGACACGATATTGCTGTGGGAAAGCATAACCCCTTTGGGTTTGCCGGTGGTACCGGAAGTATAAATAAGGGTAGCCAGGTCGTCGGGTTTCACCCCTGCCTTGAGTACTTCTACCTCTTCCTGATTGGAATCGTCATCACCCAATTGTAATAACACATCCCAGTTTTTGCAGTCGTCCAGCCTGTCAAATGAATATACTTCCTGAAGGCTGGGTACCTGGGCCCGGATGGAAACAACCTTATCAAAGACTTCGCGGCATGAAACAAAGCAAAACTTCGTTTCCGCATGGTTCATTATATAGGCATAGTCCTCTTCAGAAATGGTAGGGTAGATGGGCACATTCTGTGCACCCAGCTGAAGGATCCCTATATCCATGATATTCCATTCCGTACGGTTGGCCATGGAGATAAGGGCTATCTTGTCGCCGGGCCGCACCCCCATCCGTAAAAGCGCCCTGCTAACGGCATTCGCTTTTGCAAGGTATGCAGCAGTCGAAGTGGAGATCCACTCATCCCCGTATTTGGTAACCAGAGCATTCTGCGAATTGTAATTCTCCATTTGGTAATATGGAAAATCGAAGAGACGGGTAATCTTTTGCATACTTAGTTTCAGAAAAGGTACCTGCAAAATAGGAAAAGCAGTCGGGATAATAAAATCCCGCTGCCCCGAAAAAGACAGTTGCCCCTAAAAGGTTTGCATGCGGCTTGCCGATGGGGCAGCCAGGGTTCAGGATTGGCCCGCTAGTTGCCTGCGGTTGGCCTCAACCCAGACGCGGGCATTAACAAATGCCTGAAGCCAGGGCGATACCAGGTCTCTCCTGCCTTCGGGGTAATGTGCCCAGTTCCAGGGAAAGACAGACCGTTCCATGTGGGGCATGGTTACCAGATGCCTGCCGCTTCTATCACACAGCATAGCCGTGTTATAATCGCTCCCGTTTGGGTTGGCAGGATAGCCTTCGTATGCATATTGGGCAACTAAATGATACTGTTCTTCCTCCATGGGCAAACGGAACCTGCCCTCTCCGTGTGAGATCCATACGCCAAGCGTAGCTCCTTCCAGAGAGGAGAGCATCACTGAATTGTTCCTCAATATTTTCACTGAGGTGAAACCACTTTCGTGCTTACGGGATTCGTTATAAGTTAGTTTTCCGTGTTCTTCATGGTCGGGGTTGATCAGCTCCAGTTCCATAAAAAGCTGACAACCGTTGCAGATACCTACTGAAAGGGTATCCGGCCTGGAAAAAAAGTTTTTTAAAGCCGTATTTGCTTTCTCGTTGTACTTTATGGCCCCTGCCCAGCCTTTTGCGCTTCCAAGGACGTCTGAATTTGAAAATCCTCCCACGGCGCCTATAAATTGTATGTCTTCCAGGGTTTCCCTGCCGCTGATCAGGTCGGTCATATGCACATCCTTCACATCAAATCCCGCCAGAAACATGGCATTTGCCATTTCACGCTCCGAATTGCTTCCTTTTTCACGCAGGATAGCTGCTTTCGGCTTTTGGCGATCTTCCTGCGGTCTTGTTCCCGTTTTGCCGTCAAACCCTGCAGGGAAGTTAAATTTCAGAGGCTGTTTTTTGTAGTTCTCATACCTCATTTCGGCCAGGTTGCCGGCTGTTTGCCTGCTATCGAGGAGGTAGGAAGTCCTGAACCACAGGTCGCGCATTTCCGCTACAGAAAACTCCATGACCCTGCCGTGGTTCATAATTCGGAGGGTGCCGCTGCCATTGGCCTGCCCGATCTTAAATGCCGGGATACCTGCTGCTTTCAGCTCCTTATCAAGGTCTGTATCTGATGCCTGAAATACAATTCCTGCATTTTCAGAAAACAATAGTTTTACACTGTCTGCTTCGCCAAGGCTGCTAAGGTCCAGCGTTGCTCCCAGTTCGAGATCGGCAAAACAGAGTTCAAGCAGGGTGGTAATAAGGCCACCTGAGGCCACATCATGTCCGGCGGCAAGCTTTCCTTTTCTGATAAGGGATTGCAGGCCGTTAAATGTTTTCAGGAACATTTCAGGGTCCTTAACTGAAGGTGTTTCATCGCCAACGGCATTAACTATCTGCCCGAATGAAGAACCACCCAGTTTGTATGAGTCTGCGGAAAGATTGATATAAAAAATATCCCCTGCTCCTTTTCTTAGCACCGGCTCCACTACAGCCGTTATATCGTCGCAATGTCCGGCAGCCGAAATGATTACCGTGCCCGGAGCAAGTACTTCCCCGTCTTTGTATTTCTGTTTCATGGACAGCGAATCCTTGCCCGTCGGGACATTAATGCCAAGTTCAATTGCAAAATCCGAAACCGCCCTGACCGCGGAATACAGGCGGGCATCTTCGCCCTCGTTATTGCAGGGCCACATCCAGTTTGCGGAAAGCGACACGGATTTAAGCCCGTTTTTCAAAGGAGCCCACAGGATATTCGTCAGGGCTTCAGCCACACTGTTACGGCTGCCTGCTTCGGGTTCTATAAGAGCCGAGACTGGGGAATGCCCGACAGATGTCGCGATTCCTTCCTTTCCCTTGAAATCGAGAGCCATAACCCCGCAATTGTTAAGCGGCAGTTGAAGGGGGCCGGCACATTGTTGTTTTGCGACCCGCCCGCCCACACAACGGTCTACCTTATTGGTAAGCCAATCCTTGCAGGCCACCGCTTCTAATTGCAGCATTTGTCCCAGATAGTGCGTAATCTTTTCTTCCTGGTAATAAGTGGCCTTGTATATCCTGTCGACCGTACGGTCTGTCATAACCGTTTTCGGGGAACTGCCGAACATTTCGGAAAGTTCAAGGTCCATGGGGCGTTCACCTTTTGTCGCGGAGGAGAAGCTGAAGCGCCTGTCACCGGTTACTTCCCCAACCTGGTAGAGGGGCGATCGCTCGCGCGCGGCGATGCGCACCAGCAGCTCCAGGTTTTCCGGGGCAATAACCAGCCCCATCCGTTCCTGTGATTCGTTCCCGATAATTTCCTTTGCCGAAAGTGTAGGGTCTCCTATGGGAAGTTGGTCCATATCAATTTGTCCCCCGCTGTCTTCCACAAGTTCCGAAAGGCAGTTCAAATGCCCACCTGCTCCGTGATCATGGATGGAAACAATAGGGTTTGTGTCCCCTTCCACCATGCCCCTTATGGCATTGGCTGCCCGTTTCTGCATTTCCGGATTCGACCTCTGTACCGCATTAAGTTCAATGGCCTTACTGAATGCTCCGGTATCTGCACTGGAAACAGCTGCACCGCCCATACCAATGCGATAATTATCG
>CAYSVQ010000192.1:0-5245 GCA_964434565.1 uncultured Flavobacteriaceae bacterium
GTAACTACTGTTGCTTACCGCCTGCCAGAAAAGGGCGTCCTTCTGACTGTCTATGAGGTCAAAAACGATCTCCCGTTCCAGCTTGTTCTGTCCGATCGGGAGGCCTATAGATACACCGCCACCTACATTGCCCCCGGTGCCACCCACCCCCACACCAACGCTATTCCCGGCTGGCGAACGGAAGGAATTACTATGAATATTGATCAGGAAATCCGGTTCTTCAGAAAACATAAAACCTTTACCCTGCATAACAGAGTCCACAGCCTGCAGCAAACGCTTTGTATCGAGTTCACTAAGCCCTGTTTGCATTTCGGGGTAGTAATTATAGGTGCTGTAATTTGAAAAATCAGTGGTTTTGTCATAGTCATAGTTAACCCGCACTGAAGCACAGGAAAACAAGATCAAAGCCATAAACAAAAAAGACAGTAGAAGTAAGTATTTACTCCGAAAGATAGACTTCCCGGCAATGGTGTTTTTTATAATCATCACGGTTTTTCCCATAAAGTAAAATTACTTATTACTTTACAATGAGTAAGTTATGACAGTCCCAGCTAATTTAATGAAATTTGAGACGATGGCTTATGAATTCGCCCGTTAATCGTTCAACAGCTTCCAGAGCATGTCTTTAAGCTGCTGTATCCCAAAGCCCGAAACAGAAGAGATAAACAGATAAGGCACCTTCCCGAATTCACCCTTGAGTTCATTACGCATTTCATCCATAAGCTCTTCATCGAGCATGTCTGCTTTGGAGATAGCTACCAGCCTTTCTTTATCGAGCAGCTCAGGATTATATTTCTTCAATTCATTCAGGAGGATTCCGTATTCGGTGCCGATATCCTTACTATCGGCAGGAATCAGGAACAGCAGGGTAGCATTGCGTTCTATATGCCTTAGAAAATAATGACCCAGGCCCTTGCCTTCTGCGGCACCTTCTATAATCCCGGGAATATCTGCCATCACAAAACTCCTGAAATCCCTGTACTGTACTATGCCCAGGTTGGGCTTCAGGGTGGTAAATTCATAATCGGCTATCTTGGGTTTGGCAGAAGTAAGTGCCGCCAGAAGGGTTGATTTACCGGCATTTGGAAAGCCTACGAGGCCCACATCGGCCAGGACTTTAAGTTCAAGGGTGACCTGTTTTTCCTGCCCGGCGATCCCTGGTTGGGCATAGCGCGGGGTTTGATTGGTGGAAGTCCTGAAATGCCAGTTCCCCAGGCCGCCTTTTCCCCCTTCCAACACAATTTTCTCCTCCCCGTCTTCGGTAATCTCGAATAACACTTCATTTGTCTCAAGATCTCTTACCACCGTTCCCAGGGGAACGTTTAGGTATTCATCGGTACCGTCGGCTCCAGTACTGCGGCTTTTGCTGCCATGTTCCCCATGGCCGGCCTGGAAATGCCGCTTGAACTTGAATCCAAGCAACGTCCAAAGATTCTTGTCTCCGCGGATGATGATATGTCCGCCACGGCCACCATCACCTCCGTCGGGGCCTCCTTTGGGAACATATTTTTCCCTGCGGAGGTGGGCTGAGCCTTTTCCCCCGTTGCCAGATGATAACTGTACCTTAACATAATCGACAAAATTTCCTTCGGTCATTCCGGATGGTATTTCTTTGGCAAAATTTGCCAAATCTGTAAAATTCCTGAGGACCAGGCAAATGGCCGTTCGGGCTGTTTAAGCTTCCTGCAGCGAGCTTATAACCTTGTGCAGGCGATCGGTAATCTCGGGGATGGGCCCGATTCCATTAACAATATGGAACTTGCCACTGGCTTCGTAATATTTTCTTAAGGGGGCGGTTTTTTCATTGTATTCCTCGAAACGGTTCCTGATGCTTTCAACGTCCTGGTCGTCTGTGCGCCCGCTTTGTTTACCCCGTTCCAGGATGCGTTCAATCAGCACCTCATCTTCTGCTTCCAGGGCGATTGTAGCGTCTATCCTCATATCCTTGGATTCCATAAGTTCGTCCAGGGCTTCTGCCTGTGCCGTTGTCCTGGGGAAGCCGTCGAAGATAAACCCGCTGGCTTCCGGGCTGTTGTCTACCTCATCCTGGAGCATTTTTATGGTAACGCTATCCGGTACCAGCTCCCCATTATCTATGTAAGACTGGGCAAGTTTGCCCAGGGCCGTATTATTCTTGATATTGTAGCGGAATACATCGCCGGTAGATATATGCTTCAGGTTGTATTCTTCCTTTAGAAATGTGGCCTGGGTCCCTTTCCCGGCACCCGGTTTTCCGAATAGTACTATGTTTATCATTTGGTTTTGGTTTAGTTGGTATACTTGTCTCAGATTTCTTCCCTGCTCCATATAGTCGAGGCCATATCCAACAATAAACCTGTCGGGGATTTCTATGCCAAAATAATCGATGGTGTATTCTCCGTTATATAACTCCGATTTATAAAACAGGCTGGCTATCTTAAAATCCTTTACATGTGCGTTTGAGAACAGGTGGACCAATTCCTGGAGTGTTCGGCCCGTATCGATAATATCTTCAAGGATTATTACGCTTTTTCCCTTAACATTGGCAGGCACATCTAAAAGAGTTTCTACAATGCCGGTAGAGGTTAGGCCCCGGTAGGAACTCAGCTTTACGAAGGAAAGTTCACAGGGATGGGGATAATGCTTTAAAAAATCGGAAACGAACATAAAAGCGCCGTTCAGCACCCCCACAAATATGGGGACTTCATCCTTATAATCGCGGGCAACTTCCGTGGCTATCTTCTTAACGGCCGCAAGGATTTGCTCTTCCGAGATATAAGGCTTGAATTTCTTATTATGTAACGTAATCAATGGTTGTAAATTAAAGGCTGGGCAAAGATAACATTTTGATTTCTCTTTTTTGTTTTGCGTTCCCTTCAATCTAAGATTTAGGCTTATTTTTGTGGCCAGTATCAAAAGCACTACTTTAGAAGCCAAACGATCTCACCATGAACTATTTTTCATCCGCTTTTAAACTGGGTATTCTCGGGGGCGGACAATTGGGGAAAATGCTGCTGCAGGAAACACGGAAGTTCGATATTTACACCAAAGTTATGGATCCGTCAGAAGAGGCACCCTGCAGGATCGGATGCGACCATTTTGTAACCGGAGACCTGATGGATTTTGACACGGTTGTAGAATTCGGGCAGGATATCGACCTGCTGACCATAGAGATCGAAAATGTTAATACCGACGCGCTGCGCCATCTCGAGAAAGCCGGCATACAGGTATACCCTTCAAGTGATACGCTGCGAACCATACAAAACAAGGCAAGCCAGAAGTTGTTTTATACCGATCACGGAATTCCTACAGCAGCATTTGCCCGATTTGCCTATACGGGAGAAATTGAAGACAGTCTTGCAAACGGCGGGCTCCGGCTGCCATTTGTATGGAAAAGCGCTATGTTTGGCTACGACGGGCAGGGCGTGAAGGTGGTACGGAAGAAGGAAGACCTCCGGGGACTCCCAAATGTAGAATGCATTACGGAAGACCTGATTCCGTTTAAAAACGAATTGGCGGTGATCGTAGCACGCAATGCTACAGGTGAACAGCTCGCTTATCCGGTGGTGGAAATGGAATTCCATCCCGAAGCCAACCAGGTGGAATATGTTATTTGCCCGGCTCGCATAGATATGGAAATTGCCCTTAAGGCAAGGCAACTGGCCCTTAAGGTATCGGACCATTTAAAGCATATTGGCCTCCTCGCCGTAGAAATGTTCCTTACCACGGATGACAGTATCCTGGTTAATGAAATAGCTCCAAGGCCTCACAACAGCGGGCATTACAGTATAGAAGCCAGCTATACCAACCAGTTTGAACAGCACCTGAGGGCGATACTGGGTTTGCCCCTGGGCAATACAGACAGTAAGGTTGCAGGGGTAATGGTTAATCTTGTAGGGGCCGAGGGGCATTCCGGCAGGGTCGTTTATGAAAATATGTCGGAAATCCTGAGCCTTAAAGGGGTAACACCTCACATATACGGGAAAAAAAACACCCGCCCATTCAGGAAAATGGGGCACGTAACCATCGTCAACGAAAATCTGAAGCAGGCACGCGAAGTGGCCGAACAGGTAAAAAACCGGATAAAAGTAATAGCGAAACAGGATTAAAATGAAAAAAGTAGCCGTGGTGATGGGAAGCACCAGCGACCTTCCCGTTATGCAGGAAGCAATAGATGCTTTGAAGGAATTCGGAATCGAGGTGGATGTTGATATCGTATCTGCGCACAGGACACCCGAAAAGATGTTTGAATTTGGCAGAAAGGCTCATGAAAAAGGGTATGGGGTAATTATCGCCGGCGCAGGGGGCGCCGCCCACCTACCCGGCATGCTTGCCTCCCTTTCGCCTTTACCTGTAATCGGGGTGCCGGTAAAAAGCAGTAATTCCATTGATGGCTGGGACTCCGTGCTTTCAATTTTACAAATGCCGGCCGGGGTACCCGTGGCAACCGTTGCCCTTAACGGAGCAAGGAACGCAGGCATCCTGGCGGCACAGATAATAGGCTGCAGTGAAGCTTCTATCTTAAAAAAAGTGCTGGCATTCAAGGAAAGCCTTAAAGAAAAGGTAATCAGGGGTGCCGAACAGCTGCGAAAGAAATCCTGACCCCATCCCTGAACATTGAACCTTGAACCTTGAACCTCAGAGTAGAGGCCAAAAATATCATCTTGATGAATCCACTTTTAACCAGATTTGATACAGCCCCTTTTTCAAAAATTAAAAATGAACATTTCAAACCTGCCATCCTGCAGGCAATAGCTGAAGCCAGGAAAGAAATTGATGCCATTACGGCAAACCCCGAGACCCCGGATTTTTACAATACAATAGAAGCTCTCGAGTATTCAGGTTTGCAACTCGAACGGGTTTCGGGGATCTTCTTTAACCTGAATTCGGCGGAAACCAATAAGGAAATCCAGCAAATAGCTCAGGAAATATCACCCCTGCTTTCCGAATTCAGCAATGATATCATGCTCAACCAGGACCTTTTTCAAAGGGTAAAGGCCGTAAACAATCAAAAGGAACGCTTTTCCATGAATGAGGAGCAAAAAACCCTACTCGATCGCAAATACAAAAGCTTTAGCAGGAATGGGGCCAACCTACCCGATGATAAAAAAAAGCGCCTGCGGGAAATAGATGCAGCCCTCGCAAAACTTAAGCTCACATTTGGCGAAAACGTACTCGCCGAAACCAACCGTTTCGAAATGCACCTTACAGACGAGAACGACCTTGAGGGTCTTCCGGAAGGCGAAAAGGATGCTGCACGGCAATT
>CAYSVQ010000193.1:0-6249 GCA_964434565.1 uncultured Flavobacteriaceae bacterium
AAATCAATTATGAGGACATGGCATCACTGATACCTGCCGGTTTCCTCGATCGGAAGAACACCCTGATAGTCTATACGCCCGCCGTTCCTAAAGACCTTAAACAGCTGAACTTTTTCATGGAAGGCGACTTTATTGTTAAGAAACGTTCTGAAGTACTGGGGCTGATAACAAGGGATACATTTTGTTTCGCTGTAGCAGGGACCCATGGGAAAACAACCACCTCCAGTATCCTTGCCCATCTGCTCAGGGAAGCGGGAACCCCGCTTACTGCATTTCTGGGTGGCATTTCGGAAGATTTTAACAGCAACTTTGTTTTTGAAGGAGCCGACTATTCTGTGGTAGAAGCCGACGAATACGACCGTTCATTCCTCAGGTTATTTCCCGATGTTGCCTGTATAACTTCCATGGAAGCTGATCACCTTGATATATACGGAAGTTCGGAGGCACTTGTTGAAGCCTTTGTTGAATTTACCGGGAGGTTGAAACCTAACGGCAAGTTGTTTGTTCGCAACGGGTTACCGCTTAAGGGATATACCTATGGGATTGAAGACGACTCGGACTACTGTATAAGGAACATAAAAATTGAACAGGGCACTTACATTTTCGACCTGGGTACTCCGCAAACTACCTTAAAAGGGGTAAAGTTCAATAAACCGGGGCGGCATAACCTGCTGAACGGCTTAGTGGCTTTTGCCATGGCGATACAAGCCGGCCCCCCTCTGAATCGCCTTGTGGAAGCCCTGGAAACCTTTAAGGGCGTTGACAGGAGGTTTTCATACAGGATTCGGACAGCGGATCTGATTTTTATTGACGATTATGCCCATCATCCAACAGAAATAGATGCAGTATACGATGCTGTAAACGAAATGCATCCGGGGAAAAAGACCTTAGCCGTATTCCAGCCGCACTTGTTTTCCCGAACCAGGGATTTTGGTGATGATTTCGCCAGAAGCCTTTCGCAATTTGATAGCATTATACTATTGGAAATCTATCCCGCCAGGGAGGAACCAATAGCGGGGATCGACTCCTCCTGGTTGTTGGATAAAATAAATAACCCAAGTAAAAAGCTGGTATCAAAAACGGATCTGGCAGATGAAATTAAGGCTCAGGAACCGCAAATTCTCATAGCTATGGGAGCGGGGGATATCGGGCTTGAAATACAAAAATTGAAAAGCGCATTGGAACATGGAAACTAAGTGGAATCTTCTGAAATTTATTTTGCTATTAATCTGTATAACAGGATTATACGCCTTTTCTAACCGACGGAGTTCGGAAAGGATGGTAAATGGGGTTGACATAAAATTTGTTGGGCAAGACAATTTATATCTCACCCAGGGGACAGTTAATAAATTGTTAATACAAAAATATGGACCCCTCTATAATGTCCCTAAAGATAAAGTAGTTTTGAATACTATAGAGTCGGTCATCATGACCAATGAAATGGTGAAAAATGCCCAGGTATATCTTACAATAGACGGTGAACTTACATCCAAAATTGCCCAGAGGCAACCCATAGGACGCGTTGAAGGAAATTCAAAATTTTACCTTGATGAGGAGGGCAGGCGCATGCCTTTATCGAGGCACCATTCGGCCAGAGTACCTATTATTACCGGCAAGATTACGGGTAAATCCCTTGAGGATGCATACGTTATTCTGAACTATATCAACAAGGATGATTTTTTACGGATGAATGTAATTGGTATTCATATTGAAGATGTAGGTAGGTACCAGTTGAAATTTCGGGTAGAGAATTTTATAGTGAATTTGGGTGATGTGGAAGACCTGGAAAATAAGTTCAACAACTTTAAGGCCTTTTATGCCAAGGCCACAAAAGATCAATCCCTGGGGGAGTATCAGGTGGTAAGCCTGGAATTTAATAATCAAGTAGTGTGCACCAAAATATGAATTATATGGAACAAGGGAATTATTCTGTCGGCCTGGACATCGGAACGACCAAGATAGTAGCCATTATCGGGAAAGAAAACGAATACGGCAAGATCGAGGTCCTCGGAATAGGAAGGTCTAAAAGTCTGGGAGTGCACAGGGGGGTGGTCAATAACATCACCCAGACCATACAATCCATCCAGCAGGCGGTAGATCAGGCTCAGTCTAATTCGGGCCTTACTATAGGTTCCGTGGTGGTTGGGATCGCAGGCCAGCATATTCGCAGCCTGCAGCACAGCGATTATATCACCAGGGTGAATTCGGAAGAAGTTATCAACGAAGACGACCTGGATAAACTCTGTAACCAGGTTTACAAACTTGTCATGCTCCCAGGGGAGGAAATCATTCATGTATTACCTCAGGAGTACAAGGTAGACGGGCAGGCCGAAATCAAGCAGCCTATAGGGATGTATGGCGGCCGCCTCGAAGCAAATTTCCATGTGGTGGTGGGGCAGGTTTCCTCGATTAAAAATATAGGGCGTTGTATAAAAAGCGCCGGGCTCGACCTTGGAAACATTACCCTTGAACCTTTGGCTTCTTCAGATGCAGTCCTTAGCCAGGAAGAAAAGGAGGCCGGGGTAGCCCTTATAGATATTGGGGGTGGAACTACCGACCTTGCAATTTTTAAGGATGGAATTATCCGCCATACAGCAGTCATCCCCTTCGGGGGCAATGTAATTACCGAAGACATTAAGGAAGGTTGCTCCATCATAGAAAAGCAGGCCGAACTGTTGAAGATTAAATTCGGATCTGCCTGGCCGGGCGAGAATAAGGATAATGAGATCGTATCCATTCCTGGCTTGCGCGGACGTGAACCTAAGGAAATAACACTCAAGAACCTCTCCAAAATCATACATGCCAGGGTTGTGGAGATCGTGGAGCAGGTATATGTGGAAATCAAAAACTATGGCCATGAAGAGCAAAAGAAAAAGTTAATTGCCGGGATCGTGTTAACGGGTGGCGGAAGCCAGCTTAAGCATCTTAAACAACTCGTGGAGTATATCACGGGTATGGATACCCGCATAGGTTATCCCAATGAACACCTGGCGGGAGATTCGGATGAAGAAATAGCCAGTCCGCTGTATGCCACCGCAGTCGGACTCCTGATGAATGCCGTAAAGAGCAGGCCCAGGAAAAAAGCGGCGCAGGAGCCTGAAAGGGAAGCGGAAATGGTATTGGAAGGACAACCCGATCGTCCTTCGCAGCCAACCATTAAACGGCCCCGGAAATCAGTCTTCGACAAATGGTCGGAGAAACTTAAGGATTTCCTTGATAACGCTGAATAGCGTATAAAAGATCGTAAAGCAAAGCAGGTAGAACCCAGAAAAAATTAAGACATGAGCACCGAATTTGACAGCATATCCTTTGATCTTCCAAAGAATCAAAGCAACGTAATTAAAGTAATAGGCGTAGGGGGTGGCGGCAGTAATGCTATTAACCATATGTTCCAGGCCGGAATAAATGGGGTCGATTTTGTAATCTGCAATACCGATGCCCAGGCACTTCAAAACAGCCCGGTACCCAACAAGATTCAACTGGGGGTTTCCCTGACGGAAGGATTGGGGGCTGGTGCGAATCCTGAGGTAGGGGAGCAGGCAGCGCTTGAAAGTATGGAAGAGATTAAGCGAATGCTCGATTCCACCACCAAGATGCTCTTTATCACTGCCGGGATGGGCGGAGGGACCGGAACCGGTGCAGCCCCTGTTATTGCAAAACTGGCGAAGGAAATGGATGTGCTTACCGTAGGGATTGTTACCATGCCATTTCAGTTTGAAGGTAAAAGCCGATGCTATCAGGCGCAGATAGGCATAGAAAAGTTGAGGGCCAATGTAGATTCACTCATCGTGATCAACAATAACAAATTGAGGGAAGTATATGGGAACCTGGGTTTCAAGGCCGGTTTCTCTAAGGCGGACGAAGTACTTGCCACGGCAGCCAGGGGAATAGCAGAAGTCATTACCCATCATTATACTCAGAATATCGACCTGCGCGATGCAAAGACTGTATTGTCGAATAGCGGTACGGCCATAATGGGTTCCGCCCAGTCAAAAGGTTCCGCCCGTGCCCAGGAAGCCATTATGAAAGCCCTGGATTCACCATTGCTTAACGATAATAAGATAACCGGCGCAAAAAACGTGTTGCTGCTTATCGTTTCCGGCTCCGAGGAAATTACAATTGATGAGATCGGCGAGATCAACGATCACATACAAATTGAAGCCGGCCATGGTGCAAATATTATAATGGGCGTAGGGGAAGACGAGAATATAGGGGAAGCTATAGCGGTAACGGTCATTGCTACGGGATTTAACATCGATCAGCAGGACGACATTGTTAATACCGAAACAAAGAAGATCATTCATACCCTTGAGGATGAGCAGAAGGCCGAGCAAAAACTCAGCAAATCGGCGGCTGTGGTACATGTATTGGAAGAAGAGGAGGTAACTGCTTTTAAACCAGGCAAAAAGCGATTCCAGCCCGAATTGGCAGAAGAGGAGTTAATTCCTACTACTAATTACATCCGCAATTTCAATGTCTTTTATGAAGAAGTAATAGCAACCGATGTCCGGGAAGAAGATTTTATTATTATCGATTCCAGAAAGGCTTTAAATGATATTGAGGTTGTAGACCCTGAGGTCCTTAAATCCACGGAAGGTGAAAAGGAACAGTTTACCTTTAGTTTTGATATGCCTATCCGTAATTCCCAGGATGAAGATGAACGGGAACATGTAATCACCTTCGATCTGGACGAAGATGTTAAAGACCTGAAAGTTAAGGATCATATTGAGGTGATCCCCGTGCTTGAATACGATAAGCAAGGTGAAACCAGATACAGCCTTGACGACTATATGGAGTTGGAAAACAAACTTACAGGCGCCAAATCCAAAGCGGAAACTTTCGATCCTAAATTGGTGGAAGACGAATTGGTCTTTGAAAAGAAAACCATTGATTCCGAACAGGGCGAAGCCACTGCGCAAGGGTTGCAGCATATTGACCCGATGGACAGCCCGCTTGAAGAACTTCTAAGATCAAGGGCAGATGAGCGTCGCAGGAAGCTGAAGGACTTTAATTATAAGTTCAATAATTCTCTGAACAATATAGATGAAATTGAAAAGGAACCTGCGTACAAGAGGCAGGGGGTTAATCTTACCGAAAATCCTAAGGGGGGAAAGGTTTCCCGTACTTCGCTCGGGGAAGACAGTAATGATGAAATCCAGTTGAGGTCGAACAATTCATTCCTGCACGACAACGTGGATTAAAAGCTCAGCTTCCTGCACAATGATAAACCCGGACGGAAATGATCGTTCGGGTTAATTTTTTTATCTTCGTGCTGGAAAATATAGCAGCATATGGGCTTACAGCAAAAGGTCATGGAGGAGATGAAAACAGCCATGAAAGCCAGAAATACAGTCGAACTCGAATCATTAAGGGCCATCAAATCAGCCATTCTTCTCGCACAGACAGAGACAAAGGCAGGTGCCGTATTATCTGCCGAGGAAGAGGTGAAGCTCTTACAGAAGCTTGTCAAACAGCGAAAAGACAGTGCTGCGATCTATGAATCCCAGGGGCGCACCGACCTTGCAGGACCGGAAATTGAACAGGCTGCGGTAATTGAGCGCTTCCTCCCTGAACAGCTCTCGGAAGAGGAGATAGAAATTGTAGTGGTTAAGGCCATAGAAACAACAGGCGCTTCCGGGATTAAGGATATGGGAAAGGTAATGGGGTTGGTGAGTCAGCAACTTGCGGGCAAGGCAGATGGCAAAACCATCGCCGGGATAGTAAAGCAAAGGCTCGGTTAGTAATGAAACAGTTCCCGGGACGGCGTAATAATAGAGTCATTTTATTTGGAACTAAAATGTAATTTTTACGTAATTTGCGCACCCTGATGAACAGGCCTGCTTAGATCAACCGGGCGGGGAATATCAGATTTCGGCAAATCATCAATAAGCAACTAATAGGAGTAGGTTCAATAAAAGTGCAGGTATTAAAAAGATTTTAATTAACATAATAAGGCCGCGTAGTTCAACTGGTCCTGACGAAGCAAAGCTTGTCAGGATTCTGACATGACCCGGAGGGCCATCGTCAGAAATAGAATAGAGGTGGTTCATGAATGAAGTATTCGTAAAATTTTGGCCGCGTAGTTCAACTGGATAGAATATCAGATTTCGGCTCTGAGGGTTGGGGGTTCGAATCCCTCCGTGGTCACTGGGAACTACATATTTGAATTCAAAAAGCTTGAAAATCGTTGATTTTCAGGCTTTTTCATTTTTGCTATATCTGTTTGATATCAATTGAGTACACCAAATC
>CAYSVQ010000194.1:0-22272 GCA_964434565.1 uncultured Flavobacteriaceae bacterium
CACTTTTTCTTAAGCATTTTCGCTATTGTAATTGCAGTAACTACCAGTAGTGCGCAATATGGGTATGGTTACGGAAACCCTTATTCCTATGGAAGACAAAGGAGCATTGTTCCCCAGGGTCCGGAACCGGAAAAGGAAGTCAAGCCTAAAACGGCAGAGGAACTCGTGGAAAATGAAATGCCGAAGATTACAGAAGTTCTTGAATTGAACGAATTTGAACAGGCGGTGGTCTCCTCCATCCTTACTAAATATGTGCAGCAAAGTATCGAGTTGCAGATTTTAAACCTGGAGCCAGAAAAAATGCGGGAAGGCATGGAAAAGATAAGGCAAAATCAAAAAGCCGAATTAAAAGCCGGACTTCCGGAAGAGAAATATAATGCCCTTGTGGATCTTCAGGAAAACGGCTTAAAAAAGGTACAGAAAAAAAAGAGAAAAGGAAAAAAACCTAAAGATTAGTATGCGCATAGCCCTGTTGTTAACCCTGCTCCTGTTTACCATATTCACATTCGCACAGCGACAATCTGAACCTACATCCGGCATTACCATTAGCGGCACGGTCGTAGACAGCGAAACAAATCAGCCACTGGAATACGCCACCCTTGTGCTCCAAAGTACAGAAGATCCAAGTAAATTAACCGGCGGGATTACAGACATAAATGGCAAATTTGAGGTTGAAACCAGTTCGGGCGAATTTAATGTAAGTGTTGAATTCATCTCCTATAAAACCTACAGGCTCAACAATCAGAACCTTAATAAATCTACCGACCTCGGAACCATAAGACTTGGCATTAATGTAGAAGAACTGGCCGGCGTGGAGGTAATCGGGGAACAAACCACGGTAGAGGTACGCCTCGACAAAAAAATCTATAACATAGGCAAAGACATTACCACAAGTGGTGGTACCGTTTCTGATGCCCTTAACAATGTTCCTTCTGTTAATGTGGATGTAGAAGGGGTCATAAGCCTCCGGGGAAATGAAAACGTGCGAATCCTGATAAATGGAAGGCCATCAGCCCTGGCTGGCTTCGGTTCTACCGATGCCCTCAGGCAGCTGCCGGCAGACGCCATTGAAAAGGTGGAGGTGATAACCAGTCCTTCGGCCCGTTACGATGCCGAAGGCACGGCCGGAATCCTCAATATTATCCTGCGAAAAGAGAAAACCCTTGGGGTAAACGGCTCGGCCAATGTTTTTATCGGACACCCCGCGACAAGCGGGATTACACTGAATGCCAATATCCGCACAGATAAATACAACATCTTCAATACCACCGGATACCGTTACAGGGATGCCCCGGGAAATGCCATTTTCGACAACACCTTTACTTCCGGCAGCTTCGACCGGGTTCTGGAGAACAGGATATACAACCGGCTCGACAAGAGTTTTAACACCAATATAGGTCTGGAATACTTTCTCACCGAGGAATCTTCTATTACCGGAAGTCTCTTCCTCCGCCGTTCCAAAGACGAAGATGTTACAGACAACACCAATGAACGTTTTAACAGCGCCCTTTTAGACAGCCGTACTTTCAGGCAGGAGTTTGAGAATGAAAAGGACAAAAGTTACCAGGTGGCGCTGAACTATATCAACAGGTTTAACGAAGATGGCCACCAACTTACCGCCGACTTCCAGTTTTCAGAAGATGATGAAACAAATAACACGGTTATTGAAGAAAACAGCACCTTTCCTGACGAATCACTGATTATTCTGGAGAATGTTTATCAAACGGAAGAAGAAAGGGAAATTATGGCACAGGCAGATTATGTACTGCCCATGGAGGATTCTCAGTTTGAGGCAGGGTACCGTGGCACCTTTCAACAGTCTATCACGGATTACCAGTTAGATTCTCTCGACCAGGGTAGCGGGCAGTTTGTTACCAACCAGACCCTTACCAATAAGTTCACTTATGACGAAAACGTAAACGCTTTGTATACCCAATACGGAAATAAGTTCGGAAAGTTGTCTTTCCTGTTGGGCCTGCGTCTGGAAAACACACAACTAAAGGGCAAACTGGAATCGGAATTCGACACTTCTGCCCTGGAAGAGGAACTGGGGATTGATGTTGACGTGAATTTTGACAAGAATTACCTCGGCCTGTTCCCTACGCTCAACATTATTTATGAAACGGGCGAATTTGAAAACTTTTCCATTGGTTACAACAGGCGGATAAACAGGCCCAGGGGCTGGTTCATAAACCCTTTTCCATCCCGTTCGAGCCGTACCAATATTTTCCAGGGTAACCCGGACCTGAACCCGGCTTTTTCCAATGCCTATGACCTTGGCTACCTGAGGCGCTGGGATAAACTTACGCTTACTTCTTCGGTTTATTACCAAAAGGAAACAGATTCTTTTGAACGGGTACAGGAACCTACCGGACAGACCACAACAGACGGTATAGAGATCATCCGTACCATCCCGGTAAACCTCGCTACCAATAAGCGTATCGGGGCAGAAGCAGGGCTGCTGTACAATCCAACCACATGGCTTCGCCTTAACAGCAGTTTCAATATTTTCCGCTTTGTTACGGAAGGAACTTTTAACAATGTTGATTATGGGGCGGAGAATACCAGCTGGTTTGCGCGATTCAGTTCGAAGGTGTCGCTCCCTGCCAAAATCGACTGGCAGACCAACGCCTTTTACAGAGGCCCACAACAGAATGCCCAAACAGAAACCGAAGGGATATTTTCACTTGACCTTGCTTTCAGCAAAGATATCATGAACGATAATGCTACGGTTTCCCTCAATGTAAACGACCTTTTTAACAGCCGTAAAAGAAGATCCATAACCGAAACCGACTTTTTTACTTCCGAAAGTGAATTTCAATGGAGGCAACGGCAGATCACCTTTTCTTTTCTCTACCGGTTTAACCAGGGTAAAAAACGCAATGGTGAAGGACGTAGAAATGGGAATGAGGGCGACGGAGATGGTGAATTTGAAGGATAACCAACAATAAAAAAACAGCCGATCGGCTGTTTTTTCTTATTCTGCATTATTGCGCCTGGCCCTGCGGGCTTCGCGCCTTTCTTTCCAAAGTTCCATAATGTTGCCCCCAAGCCAGTAAGGCACTACGAACAGTAGCAAAAACATCATCAGCCAAAATCCTATGGTGAGGATAATTAAAAATGCCAAAAAACCTAAATACTGATCAAATTCAAACATAAACGATTTCTTTGCAGAACAAAGATACCTTTAAAATTGGTAAACCTGCAAATCTGAAATGCAAAAAATCGCCGCTGCAGTTTCACCCGGCTGCCGGTGGAATTAATAGCTCAAAATCCTACCTTTGCAGTACCATCCATATTTAATCCGATTGAAATGAAATTCAGAATAGAAAAGGACACCATGGGCAAGGTAGAGGTACCGGCCGATAAATACTGGGGGGCACAAACCGAACGCTCCAGGAACAACTTCCGGATAGGGCCGGAAGCCTCAATGCCCCTTGATATCATATATGGCTTTGCCTATCTTAAGAAGGGGGCCGCATATGCCAACCATGAGCTCGGTGTATTGTCTGAGGCCAAACGCGACCTGATAAGCCGTGTATGCGACGAGATCCTTGAAGGCCGGCACGACGAGCAATTCCCCCTGGTCATCTGGCAAACCGGTTCCGGAACCCAGAGCAATATGAATGTGAATGAAGTCATTGCCAACCGGGCACATGAACTTGCCGGTAATAAGATCGGGGATGGGGAAAAAACCATAGAAGCGAATGACGACGTCAATAAATCGCAGTCGTCTAACGACACCTTCCCTACCGGGATGCATATCGCCGCTTACCTGAAGATCATCAAGGTAACGCTCCCCGGAGTACAGATTTTACGGGATACGCTTAACGCTAAATCCAGGGCGTTTGAAAAAGTAGTGAAAATCGGACGAACGCACCTGATGGACGCAACCCCTCTAACCCTTGGGCAGGAGTTTTCGGGCTATGTGTCCCAACTAGACCACGGGATGAAGGCGTTACGCAATACCCTCGAGCACCTGGGCGAACTGGCATTGGGGGGAACCGCGGTGGGAACCGGGTTAAATACCCCTGAAGGATACGATGTGCTGGTTGCACGGTATATTGCGAATTTTACCGGGCAGCCCTTTACTACAGCCGGGAATAAGTTTGAAGCCCTGGCTGCCCATGATGCCCTTGTAGAAAGCCATGGCGCCCTTAAACAACTTGCAGTTTCCCTTAATAAAATTGCCAATGATATCCGTATGATGGCCTCAGGTCCGCGCTCCGGGATCGGGGAAATTACCATCCCTGCCAATGAACCGGGGAGCTCGATTATGCCTGGTAAGGTAAACCCGACACAGTGCGAAGCCCTCACTATGGTATGTGCCCAGGTTATGGGCAATGACGTGGCCCTTTCCATAGGAGGAACCCAGGGTCATTACGAACTGAATGTCTTTAAACCGATGATGGCAGCAAATATCCTTCAGTCGGCCCAACTCCTTGGTGATGCCTGTCAGAGTTTCAATACCCATTGTGCCACAGGCATAGAACCCAATGAAAAGGTCATTAGTCAATTACTCAATAATTCCCTGATGCTGGTAACCGCATTGAACACAAAAATAGGCTACTACAAGGCAGCCGAAATTGCGAACAGGGCTCACGAGAATGGGACTACCCTAAAAGAGGAGGCGGTTAAGCTGGGTTATGTTACTGCGGAACAATACGATGAATGGGTCCGTCCGGAAGAAATGGTAGGCAGTCTGAAGAAATAGGGCAGCTTCAGGAATCAGCCGGAGGCTGATGGCAAGCCGGTAATCAGATAATCAGGAACAATAAAAAAGGGTCAATCCGTATATGGATTGACCCTTTTTTCGTATTCTTAAGCTGTTCCTTATTTAAGGGTGAACTTGGAAGTTCCCAGCAATTTCAATTTATCATCATATACGTTTACCATATAATTTCCATCAGAGAAGTCCCCATTTGGTTTATTGATAAAGTCGCACACATCAAGGTTCTTGTTCTCATAGTAGAAATTCGTACCCTTGCTATAGCTGATGGAAGCACCCTCTTCATTTGTCGAGGTAGTACCACCGCCCATCACATTTCCTTGGGGATCCAGAACTTCAATGTAGAATTCCCTGTCACCAGCCTCGGCAATCACGTTATCGGCAACTGTAAAGCAGATTTTAAACTTATCTGTACTTCTTGCCCTGGAGGTAGATACGAGTTTTCCATTATTGCGTTCGCGAACGGCATCTACGTTAAACTGCGTAAGGTTAAGAGAAGAACCCCTTTCAACCGCATCGGCAAGCTGGGTGTTCTGAACTACCAGCGAATCATTGAAAACTGTTTGTTTTTCGAGTTCCGTAAAGGTACTGTCACGCTGCATTGCGATCAGGGCATTTGATTGTGTCAAAGAATCCACAGCGCGCAATAATTGCTCTCTTTCCTGTTTCAGCACATCTACTTGTCTCCTGTAGCGCGATAATGCACCAATATCGGCTTTCATGGTTTTAACCGAATCGATGTACTTGGCAATCCGGTCCCTTGCAGCAACAAGCTCCTCATTGGTGGCGTTGCTTTCAAGGATTGCCTTGTCGTATTCAGACTTCAGGCTGTTAAGGTCCTCAACGACCAATTCTTTCTCCTGGGTAAGCATTGCAGAGGTCTTTTTCTTATCCTGATAAAGACTCACAGTGTAGATGATGGTTCCCAACAAAACCACACCGAGCAATCCTGCGATTACCTTTAATCCGTTATTACTTTTTGTCTCAGTCATAATGTAAAAATTAATTAGCTTTTTAGTTTCCCTTTGTGAGGGTTGTCCTTCTATTTGTTCTATATACGTTCCAATTAACATTTTAGATTATTTATTACAAAATATTTCTTAAAGCTTTTTCTCCGTATAGCTGCTAACCTTTACCTTTAAGCAGCAGGAACAATTATATCAGATGGCCTTTAGAATAATCCCATTTAAACCGAGCCATGCAGGGAGGTTCAGAGATCTTAACCTTTACTGGTTAGAGAAATACTTCCGGGTGGAAGATAAAGACAGGCAAATGCTTGAACATTGCGAGGAACACATTATTAAACCCGGTGGCAAGATTTTCCTTGCTACCCTGGGAGATGAGATCGTGGGCTGCTTTGCGCTGATAAAACTGGATGAAGGGATATACGAATTAGGAAAAATGGCAGTTGACCCGGAATATCAGAGCAAAAATATCGGGCAGGAATTAATGCGTTATGCCATAGACTACGGCCAGCGGCTACACTGGAAAAAAATGGTATTGTACTCCAATTCCAAACTAAGCAGGGCCCTTCACATTTACAGGAAATTCGGGTTCATGGAAGTAGCCCTGGAAAAAGACCTGCCCTATATGAGAAGCGATATCAAAATGGAATTAATACTTACATAACCCATAATTATTCAACAATGAAAAGCTTTATCCTTGCCCTCATGGGCTTCAGCCTGCTGGCTACAGCATGCAAAGATCAATCTAAACCCAAACCGGTTGTGGCAAACGAACAGGCCCCGGAAGCGGTGGCCGTAACAAAAACGGAACCTGTGGTAACTCCGGTAGAACATGCCACAGCGGTAATAGAATGGGGTGAAACCACCATTTATATAGATCCGGTTGGAGGAGATGAATCCTTTACCGGCCAGCCCGCACCGGACCTCATCCTCATAACCGATATTCACGGAGACCACCTGAATGTGGAGACCCTTCAGGGGCTCAACACAGATGAAACCGTGATCATCGCCCCTTTGGCAGTTGCCGAAGAGTTGCCGCAAGAACTCAAAGCAAAAACCCAGGTGCTCGAAAACGGAAAAAATATAAAACATCAAGGTATTGATGTGGAAGCAATCCCCATGTATAATCTCAGGGAAGAGGCAAAGGACTTTCATGTTAAAGGGCGCGGGAACGGATATGTCCTGGAGAAAGACGGGATGCGTATTTACTTTTCCGGGGACACGGAAGATATCCCTGAAATGCGAGCTCTCAAAGACATCGATAAGGCGTTTGTTTGCATGAATATGCCTTATACCATGACTGTGCAAAGTGCGGCAAACGCCGTTCTGGAATTTGCCCCGGCACAGGTTTATCCCTATCATTTCAGGGGAAGGCCGGAAGTTAGTGATGTAACCGAGTTTAAACTCCTGGTTAACGAGGGCAATCCGGACATTGAAGTGGTGCAGCTCGACTGGTATCCGAAGGAACCTTATTAATCTTTATGCTAAAGTATGTAACAATCTTATAAGAGCAACGTCTATTATTTCGATTAAATACAATTAATTGATATATCATAGACTTTAAAGCTTTCGTAATGAATGTTAAAATCTTAACAGGCTTCGCGTTTCTGGGGATGCTACTCCTAACAGCTTGCAGGGAAAAGGAGGACGTGCAGCAAGCGGGACAATTTCAGGTCCCTGTGCATTACTTTGAACTCGATAACGGCCTGAAAGTCATCCTCTCGCCCGACCACACTTCCCCTACAGCGATCGTTGCGGTTTACTACAATATCGGATTTCGTCTGGAACCTAAAGACCGTACGGGTTTCGCCCATTTATTTGAACATATGATGTTCCAGGGTTCCGAAAACCTTGGTAAAATGGAGTTCATTAAATTAATACAGGAAAACGGAGGGGTGCTCAATGGTTCCACCCGTTTCGATTTTACCAATTATTATGAAATTGTTCCAAGTCACAAACTGGAGACTGTTTTATGGGCGGAAGCAGACAGGATGCGAGGCCTTGATATCAGTCAGGAAAACCTGACCAACCAGCAAGGGGTCGTTAAAAACGAAGTCAAGGTAAATGTACTCAATCAGCCATACGGGGGTTTTCCCTGGCTTGATATGCCCCAATACGCAAATACAAACTGGTTTAATGCCCATAATTTTTATGGCGATCTCGAAGACCTGGACGCTGCCAATCTGGAGGATGTAGCTTCATTCTTTAAGACGTATTACGCCCCTAACAATGCTGCCCTTTCAGTAGTTGGTGATTTTAATATAGAGCAGGCCAAATCATGGATATCCGAATATTTCGGCGACATAGCAGCGGCTGAACTTCCTGAAAAACCGGATATTTCTGAACCAAAGCAACTTGAAGAAAAGTCATTTGTAAAGAACGACTCACTTGCCAACAAGCCCGCCCTTGCCATTGCCTATCATATGCCCGAAAGAAACACCAGAGAATACTATGCTATGGGGCTGCTGGACCAGATCCTATTACAGGGCGATAATGGCCTCCTGGTACAAAAACTGGAAAATGAAAAAGGCTATACCGCCGATGTAAACGGGGGAATAAATTACCTGGGTAACATGTTTAACTATAAAGGCCCGATGCTATGGATGTTCGATTTTACCTACGACAAAGAGACTTCCCATGAAGAACTCCTGGTGGCGGTTGATGAGGTTATGGCAGACCTTAAAAATAAAGTTACCCAGGAATTAATAGACCAGGCAGTTGTGAAGCTGAGGTCTGACCTGTACGATAACATTGGCGGAACCTTTGGCCTCGGACGGGCAGACCTGTTATGCAGTTTTGCACTGTTCGACAATGACCCCGGAAGGATCAATACGCTTGAGGATGAATTTAAAACTATCAGTCCGGAACACTTGCTCAAAACTGTAGATGATTACCTGAGGAAGGAAAACAGGACCATCCTGAGGGTAAATCCCCTGCTTGCCGAAAATGATAAATCATAAGTAATGAGAAACAAAGTAATAGCCCTTGCCACTTTTATACTTTTTAGTGCTGTACTGCCAGCACAGCAAAAGGAACTCCCTCCCATAGGGGGTACCCCAAAGGATTTTGTACTTCCCGAAAAAGAAACCATTACACTCGACAATGGACTTCGACTTGTTATGATTCCATACGGTTCCATCCCTAAGGTTACATTAAGGGTAACCGTAAAAACAGGAAATATAGACGAGGGAGAAGACCAGGTATGGCTTGTAGACCTGCTCGCCAGACTTATGGAAGAAGGAAGTACAACCCTTTCCGCTCAACAGCTTGCAAATGAAATCGCCAGTATGGGGGGGAATCTGAATATAGGCGCCAGTGCCCATTCCTTCTCGCTAAACAGTTCTGTTTTGTATGAATTTGCCCCGGATGCCATCAACCTTATGGCCGATGTTCTGCAACATCCCAGATGGCCGGAAAGCGAAATGGAACGCCTAAAAAACGACATGAAGCGCGATCTGGCGGTACAGCTCTCTACACCACAGTCCCAGGCGTACCAGGGTTTTTATAACAGTCTGTATCCGGATCATCCTTACGGCTGGCCATTTCCTTCCGAAGAACTCCTGAATTCCTATACGACCACGGATATCAAAGATTTTTATGAGAATCATTTCGGCGCCTTGCGCACAACGGTATATGTGGCCGGTAATTTTGATAAGGCTGCGGTGACAAACGCAATAAAGGCGGCATTCGGGGACTGGAAACGGGGAAATGAGGCTTCTTTTCTTGCAGGCGCTCCGGTTACAAATGCGGGGACAAAGATCATAGACCGCCCCGGGGCCAGCCAGTCTACCATCTATTATGGCCTGCCCGTAATAGATCCTTCGCACCCCGATTTCATTGCGATGGATGTCACCAATTCCCTTCTCGGAGGTTCCTTTGGATCGCGTATTACCAGCAATATTAGGGAAGACAAAGGATATACCTATAGTCCGTACAGCGTGCTTGCGGAGCATTACAGGAGTGGCTTATGGTACCAGGTAGCAGATGTAACCACCGAACACACGGGAGCCTCCCTGGAGGAGATCAACAAAGAAATCGCCAAATTGAGGGAAACACCTCCGGGCCCTGAAGAACTGGAAGGTATCCAGAATTATGAATCCGGGATATTTGTTCTGCAGAATTCAACACCGAACGGCATTATCAACCAGCTGGTATTCCTCAATACACATGATCTTCCTGAAGAATTTCTTAAGAACAGGGTAAGGAACATACATGCACTAACGCCGGAAAAAGTACAGGAGGCCGCCAATAAATACCTGAACCCGGAGCAAATGTTGCTGATAGTGGTTGGAGACAAAACAAAGATAGAAAGTCAGATCCCTGAAACTATTGTGCAGCCCCTGAAACAATAGCTGAAGGGCATTAAGGTTTTGGATTGAAGTATCTGTAACCCTGGCTGAAAGTCAGCACGGCATTCCTATCTTAATAGTTTCTTGTATTTGATGCGTTTTGGGGTAATATCTCCAAGCCTTTTCTTTCTGTTTTCCTCGTACTCCGAAAAGGAACCATCAAAGAAATAAACCTCCGAATTCCCTTCAAAGGCCAGAATATGGGTACATATCCTGTCGAGGAACCAGCGGTCGTGCGTGATGATGGCCGCGCAGCCCGCAAAGTTCTCCAGGCCTTCCTCAAGGGCCCTGAGGGTATTAACATCCAGGTCGTTGGTAGGTTCGTCAAGCAACAGTACATTGCCTTCTTCCCTGAGGGTCATAGCCAGGTGCAGGCGGTTGCGTTCCCCTCCCGAAAGCATGCTCACCTTTTTATTCTGTTCGCTCCCCGAAAAATTGAAGCGGCTCAGGTAGGCTCTTGAGTTCACTTGCCGGCCTCCCATCATCACCAGTTCCTGGCCACCGCTGAAATTCTCCCAAATGGATTTGTTGATATCGATATTCGAATGGCTTTGGTCTACATAGGCGATTTTAGCCGTTTCCCCTACGATGAATTCCCCTTTATCGGGGCGTTCCTCCCCCATGATCATCCGGAAGATAGTGGTTTTACCTGCCCCGTTAGGGCCAATGATGCCCACTATGCCCGCCTGGGGCAACCTGAAGTTCAGGTTTTCGTAGAGCAGCTTATCCCCATAGGCCTTGCTCACGTCCTTTGCCTCAATCACATTGGTGCCAAGCCGCGGACCGTTCGGAATATAAATTTCCAGCTTTTCATCCAGTTGTTTCTGGTCTTGCTGTAGCAGTTTATCGTAATTATTCAGCCTGGCCTTTTGTTTAGCCTGTCTGCCCCTGGCTCCCTGGCGCACCCATTCCAGCTCCCTCTCCAGGGTCTTTTGTCGTTTGGAAGCCTGCTTGCTTTCCTGGGCAAGCCGCTTGGATTTCTGATCGAGCCAGCTACTGTAATTGCCCTTCCATGGAATGCCCTCCCCCCTGTCGAGTTCTAATATCCAACCGGCAACATTATCCAGAAAATAGCGGTCGTGGGTAACAGCTATTACCGTTCCCTTGTACTGGGCAAGGTGGTGTTCGAGCCAATGCACCGATTCGGCATCTAGGTGGTTGGTGGGCTCATCCAGAAGCAGAATCTCCGGTTCCTGCAGCAACAGGCGGCAAAGGGCTACCCTTCGTCTTTCGCCTCCTGACAAAACCGCAATAGGTTTATCGGGTTCGGGCGTCCTTAGGGCATCCATGGCAATCTCCAACTTGGTATCCAGTTCCCAGGCGTTGGAAGCGTCTATCTGGTCCTGCAGCTGGGCTTGCTTGTCCATAAGCTTCTGCATCTTATCTGCATCCTCGTATACTTCCGGCAGGCCAAACATATCATTGATCCTGTTATATTCATCCAGGATAGCGACGGTTTCCCCTACCCCTTCTTTCACAATTTCCAGAACGGTCCTGGAGTCGTCTAGTTTTGGTTCCTGTTCCAGAAAGCCAACCTTGTACCCTGGCGAGAAAACAACGTTCCCCTGGTGATTTTTATCTTCCCCGGCTATGATCCGGAGCAAGGTTGATTTTCCGGAACCGTTAAGCCCGAGGATCCCGATTTTTGCACCGTAAAAAAAACTGAGGTATATATCCTTAAGTACCGGGGTGTTCGCATTCTTATAGGTTTTGGAAACCCCCGACATGGAAAAAATGACTTTTTTATCGTCAGACATGGTGATAGGAACAAATATGTTTACAACTAATTAAATGCAAGGATAAGTAAATTTAGTGCCTGCACGGGGCATAAAAGCGGGAAAACTACACCCGTCCTTTCAGGGCGTTGAAAACCCAGGCAATTGCAAAAAAACCTACCCCCACGGATGCAAATCCCCAGCCGGCCACGTCATCGTAGCGGAAAGCCCCTAAAGCAATGAGTAAGACCCCAACAACGATCATAATAAAAGTGGCCCAGGCCAGTACGGTATTTTTATTCATGCCAACTGTACTATAATTAGGTTAGTGAAAATCAAATATCGGAAATTTCAAATAAATTCCGCGGCACCGCCGGGCTTTAATGCTCAAAAGGGAAAACCACAGCGTTTTGTGATCTTATTTCATCGAGCAGGCCAATAAGGTCCAGGCTGTTCTGATGTGACCACATTTCCGATTCGCGTTTGCCTGCTTTTAGGCATTCGTGAACCTCAATTATTTCATGGGAATATCCTTTTCCGAGCGTTGGCAGGTCATGAGTTTCTGAATGCCCGTCCTGCTCCAGGGTGTATGCCTGGGTTTCATGCCAACGGGGCTGAAGGATGAGGTTTCCCCTGGTACCGGCGAGTTCGGCCTTCATTTCCGTTTTGGAACTAAGGCCGCTGTAAAGCAGTGCCTGGCAGTCCGGGTAATCTAAGATCATAGCCGTTTGTATCTCAACCCCGTTTTTAATGACTTTCGAGGCTGAAAAAATCCTTTCGGGTTTTCCCATCATCAGGTAAGCCAGAAAAACAGGATATATTCCTATGTCGAGCAGGGATCCCCCCGCCAGGTGCGGGTTCAGGAGGCGGCCTGCCGGTTCCTTGTCGAGTCCATAGAATCCAAAGGTTGCATGTAGGTAACGTAATTCCCCTATGGTTCCGGATTCAATCAAGCTTTTAACCATGCGGATACTTGGGTTAAAACGACTCCAAAGGGCCTCCATAAGGAACACCCCGTTCTTAGCCGAAGCTGCTATCATTTGTTCCACTTCGAATGTATTGACCCCGAGTGGCTTTTCGCATAAAACATGCTTGCCGTGATCCATGGCCCGGATGCTCTGCGATGCATGCGCCATGTGTGGCGTTGCTATGTAAATTACATCAACCGAACTGCAATTGAACAGTTCGTCATAACTTCCAAAGGCGAACTTTGTGTTATACTGCCTTCCAAAGTCTACCGCCTTTTCCAAACTCCTTGATGCAACGGCTACCAGTTCATTGCCGCTTACCAATTGCAGATCCTTCGCGAAACTATGGGCAATTTTTCCAGGGCCAAGAATTCCCCAGCGTAGCTTTTCTTCCATGCTTCCTTTTATTAATAGGTAAAGTTAATCAATATTACTCCTTATATTTATCACCGATACAGAAACAGCAGCCGGGTATGGATATTACCTTCAACAAAAACGAAGACCACCATAAATTACAGCTATCGGAACTAAAGAAAAAACTCGCCGCCATTAAGATGGGTGGAGGTAAGGAAAGGATCGCCCGCCACCATGCTCAGGGAAAACTCACAGCCCGGGAACGCATTGATTATTTGCTCGACAGCGGATCAGACCGCATCGAGATCGGGGCCCTGGCCGGGGAAGGGATGTATTCCGAACACGGCGGTTGCCCTTCCGGGGGGGTGATAGTGTTTATGGGCTATATCAAAAAACGGCAATGTGTTGTGGTAGCCAATGATGCCACTGTTAAGGCAGGGGCCTGGTTTCCCATTACGGCCAGGAAAAACCTCCGGGCACAGGAAATCTCCATGGAAAACCGGCTCCCTATCATCTATCTGGTAGACAGTGCGGGGGTGTACCTTCCACTGCAGGAAGAAATATTTCCCGATAAAGAGCACTTTGGCAGAATTTTCAGGAACAATGCCGTTATGAGCAGTTTAGGAATCCCGCAGATTGCCGCTGTGATGGGTAGTTGTGTCGCAGGAGGGGCATATTTGCCAATTATGAGCGACGAAGCCCTGATAGTTGATAAAACCGGGAGTATCTTCCTGGCAGGCAGTTACCTGGTGAAAGCAGCTATTGGAGAGAAAATAGATAACGAAACGCTGGGTGGGGCTACCACCCATAGTGAGATCAGCGGGGTTACGGATTATAAATCCAAAGACGACAAGGATGCTCTGGATACCATTAAAAAACTTATCGACAAAATGGGCGCAAGCGGGCAGGCGGGGTTCAACCGGGCCAAGCCGCAAAAACCTTTTGATAAGCCCGATGACATATATGGTTTGCTGCCTGTTTCCCGAACAGATTCTTACGACATGCTGGACATTATCCGGCGGTTGGTCGATAATTCGGAATTTGATCAGTACAAGGAGGGTTACGGTAAAACCCTGTTAACCGGATACGGGCGGATCGATGGCTGGGCTGTGGGCATAGTGGCCAACCAAAGAAAAGTGGTGAAAACCAAACAAGGGGAGATGCGTTTCGGAGGTGTGATATATTCCGATTCCGCAGACAAGGCCACACGTTTTATTGCCAATTGCAACCAGAAAAGGATCCCCCTGCTCTTTCTGCAGGATGTTACCGGGTTTATGGTTGGAAGCAACAGCGAACATGGCGGGATCATAAAGGATGGAGCCAAAATGGTAAATGCGGTAAGCAATTCCGTGGTGCCCAAGTTCACCGTAATTATAGGAAACAGTTACGGGGCTGGTAATTATGCCATGTGCGGCAAGGCCTATGATCCGCGGCTGATAGTTGCCTGGCCCACTGCCGAGCTCGCAGTAATGAGCGGGAATTCTGCCGCCAAGGTACTGTTGCAAATCGAAAAAGCTTCGCTGTTAAAAAAGGGTGAAACCATTACCAGTGAAAAAGAAGACCAGCTTTTTAAAAGGATCAAGGAGCGTTATGATTCGCAGATTTCGCCTTATTATGCCGCAGCGCGTCTCTGGACAGATGCCATTATAGACCCCCTCGAAACCCGTAAATGGATCTCTATGGGGATAGAGGCTGCAAACCACGCCCCTATCACCAGTACTTTCAACATGGGAATCTTACAGGTATAAGCCTTTTATTCCAATTTAATTCTGGCAAGCTGCAGCTCAATCCCTGTTTCCTGGAGGCGGACAATGAATTCTTCCGTTCGCTGTCCGGGCTTTCCGAATTTATAATCTACGCGGCAATTCAGGTAAACAGGGTTATTATCGGCCCTGCCACTCCCCTGGTATTTAACATTGACGATCCATTCGCCTTGAACCCCTTCGCCAAATATTTCAAATTCCTCCAGACTGAAACCGTGCGCCATTTCCTGCCCTATACGCTGGCTATCTGCAATCCTGCTATGGTCCCACGTAAAAAACCTTTTTTGCGGATTAACAAACTGCAGCCCAAATGTTGCTTCAGGTTGGTTCCAACTGATTATGATCCTGGCATTGTAACGAACATTATTTTTAAATTGCGGTGGAAGCCGGTCAAGATTCAACAATCCCTGGTGCAGGAAAACCAAATTCCTGATTTCCCTTTCAACCGTCTTTTTAATGACGCTAAAATCCAGTTCAGGGTTTATGCTGCCCGAATTCATCCCTGTTAAAATATCCAGGGCCTCCTGGTAATTTCCCATGGCCCGGTTGGCCAGGGCAAGATCGAGATAAGCATCGGCCCTTCCAGGGAATCCTTGCATAATCCTTTCCGCAACTGTTAGCTCCAGGCCTTCTTCGCCTATTTGACGTGCTTTAAAAAGTAGTGCTTTAAGCCCGGGATAAGCGGGTTCTGCCATTTCAAGAATATTTGTCAGGATACGTAGTGCCAGATCCGGGCTGGCTTCCCGGAAATAATCAAAAATATCAATAAAATAGGCATAATTATCTGAATTGGTAGTGCGTTGTGTCAGATAAGTATCATAGGCATCGCCAATATTTTTAGCTTTTTGCAGTGATTTGATATAACCGGCTGTAAGCGACATCTCGTTTGCTTTAATCCGGCCGTTATAGATGTTGTCTGTAAGTAATGCCAGGTCTTTTTTTTCGTTCCCCCTGGAGACAGAGGCCGTTTTTGTGGTAATCAGCAATACCCCGTTCGCCCCCGCACTGCCAAAACGGTTGGTTGCTACAAGCCCCTTAAGAACCGTAATATCGGCTATATTCCTGGGGTCGATAAAACCTGTATCCTGATTGGTGGTAGCCGAAGCAAAGGCACTTGAGTTGGATTTGCCCATGGGAACCCCGTCTATAACTATAAGGCCGTAATTATTGGAAAGGATAGACCATTTAGTACGGGTTTCAAACTGGCTTAAATCATCGTTCTGACCCAGAATAACTCCGGAGAATTTGCCCTGTACAGCACTGGTTACATTTGTTGAAGCTTCCGGGATTTGCTCTTCTGAAATGGATTGTACCGCATAGCCTACCGCATCCCTGTTTTTAAGGCCATATGCGGTTTGAATTTTTTCCATATCGGAAACTTTGCCTTGTTCGGTAACTACTACTTCATCAAGGCGGATTTCCCCTGTCCCCTCCAACCAAATGTTAATATTCTCCTGATTACCAAGCACTCTTTCGGCTGTTTTCCTTCCATCCATCAGGAATTCCAACACCTCCCCCGGCGCCGCCTCAATCTGATATCGTCCGCTGGCATCGGGTTTTACCGCTTCAGAACTGCGCCCCTTTATGTAAAGGCTAATTAAAGAATTAACAGCATGTTCTCCATAAATCATTCCGTGGTACAGAGTAGTTCCATCCCGGGAAGGAACTAACGCTTTTTGTGCCAGGTTCACCAGTTCGCCTTCATTCAAAATGGTCAGCAGGTTCAGCCTGGCCGGATTGTAGTCATCCGAACTGTTGATGATATAAAGATTCCCATCAAATACGGGGGTTGAATCATCCATATTGCTCCGGCCATCAGTAAAGAGCAAAATATCCTGCCCAATGCTATATAAGGGAAGTTCCCTGTAGGAAGTGGCCCCGTCATATAATGCCTCCTGCAATCGATTATCTATGGCAGACCAATCGCCTGAGTTAATTTCAAATCGCTCTTTTCCCCAGATAGTATTGCTGAACAGGAGTAAATTAACCGTTGTTTTCGGATAACGGCTGAAATATTGAGTGAGGAATTCCTTTTCCATCCCATAATTGCGGGTTGCCATTGAAGAAGAAACATCCCAGCAAATAGTGGTTTCCCTGATCTCCTTTAATTGCGGGTATACCCGGTTAAATCCGGGAAGAAATAAAACAGCCAATAGCAAGATTCTCATAACGCCCTTATTAATTACCCAGCTGCGCTTTCTGCCTTGGGACCAGCAACAATTCGGTCTGACGGCCATTCACATATCGAAAGCCGGTCTCCCCGTAAAACCCTGCCTCTTCCAGCATAACCCGGATATCCCGGTTCCACTGCGGAAGGTAAACGGTAGTGTTAAGTTCAATCGCATAAACCGTATTGTAACGTAAGGGGTAGTGTTCCCCATCGGCACCTTTAACTCCATCCTGGGCATCCCACATACCAATGGTCGTTCCAGCAGAGTGGCCGTACATACCCAATGGATGGGTATATATGGCGGGCCTGAGGCCTTCTTCCCTTGCCTGTCGGAGGGAGGTAGCCAGGATCTCATTCCCTGTTTGACCCTTCAGCATATTGGAGGTAAGAATATCCTGTACCCTATTTCCATCTTTTAGTGCCTGCCTGAGAAAATCGGGCGCTTCCATTTCCCCTGGCCTTAAAACATATGCCAATTCCTGGCAATCGGTATTCAACCCCAGGTAAGTAATCCCAAAGTCGCAATGGAGGAGGTCTCCAGGCATTATCACTTTATCTCCGGGCCGGTCGGAAAAGGAATACAGATGACCTTCCATCCCTTCGCTGTTCCGTTGAATATCTACAGTTGGGTGGAACCAGGTTTCCAGGCCAAGGTCTGTAACTTTTTGCCTCATCCACCATTCCACTTCGGTGGTAGTGGTTTGGCCCGGGCTGATAACCTTTTCCGAAAAAGCTTCTGCAATTATATCATGGGTTATATCCACAAGCTGGGGATAGAGGACCATTTCCCGTTCGCTTCGGGTTTCTATCCACCTTACCGCCAGTTCTTCGGCCGAAACCACCCTGGAATGGTATTTTCCTGGCAGGTAATTCATAAAGGTTTCGTAATCTGTCCGGACAATCCCGTCGGCAATATTATGGTCCTGCGAATAGTTCAGGCCGATATTCTGAGGATTGCGCGCTTCGATCAGCTCAGTAAGACGTTTCCATTGGTCCGGTTCCTTTTCCACATCCCATGCAGATTGGATCTGTTTCCCGATATTATAACGGGCCACCGCAAGCCTGTCCATGCTGTTGGTCTCCCGGTTTCTGTAAAACATAAGGATGGTACGCCTCCTCGCATTCAGCCAGGTTGCCGGCAGCATTGTTCTTAAGACAGGGTCTTCATTATACTCTCTTGAAATCAGGATCCACATGTCTATACCGGTTTCATCCATCAGGGCGGGCAGTAAATGGGTAAACCGTTCTTCCATCAGGGCATCTTCCAGGGCCGCCCTTTCTACTTCGGGAAGTATCTGTTGGGCAC
This sequence comes from uncultured Flavobacteriaceae bacterium, assembly GCA_964434565.1. Lineage (GTDB taxonomy): Bacteria > Bacteroidota > Bacteroidia > Flavobacteriales > Flavobacteriaceae > Zeaxanthinibacter. The sequence continues at coordinate 18,320 of CAYSVQ010000194.1, forward strand.
TTGCCTGATTGCAAGGCAGCAGTAAAATGAAAAGAAGGACATATTTCATAGGCTTATTTTACCGGATTGAAAATACAAATTATCAGGGAATGGCATAACCCATTTTAAGCAGGGTGGCCGTGCGGTTTACTTTTCCGCTGCCGGTAGTTACAAAATCTCGGGCAGTAATTACTTTTTTTGGAATTTCGTAAGGGGTGAGACTTTTCATGTCGCGGATCCTGCCTAATAGCCCTGCATTATCGCTATCTCCCTCCACGACCAGGACGAGTTCCTCGCCGAGGACATCATCGGGCAGGCCTGTTACAAAGAAGGGGGAGTTGATAACATCCTGAAGTTTTTGTTCGATCTGTTCCGGGTTAAGTTTAATTCCACCGGAATTGACGATATTATCATAACGTCCCAACCACTTAAATTCAGTTTCCGATATTATGCTGGCCATATCGTTTGTATGAATGGGGGAATCGGCCAGCCCTGGTGCATTTATAATAAGACAATCCCTTGTATCGAGTCCTACTGTAATTCCAGGCAGGGTACGGAAGCAGGGTTCAGGCGGATTAATCTTCCTCAGGGCAATATGGGAAATGGTTTCCGTCATTCCAAAAGTCTCAAAAACCTCGGTAACCAAATGCCTGGCAGCTTCCACTCCTTTTTGGCCCAGCGGCGCCCCACCTATTATTACACGCCGTAGTTTTGACAAGTGTTCCAGGGATTCAAGGAACTGTTTCGGTACCATAGAACAAAAATCATAGACTTTCTCCTTTTTTTTCAAGGGGGTGGCCGTTGGTTTTACATAGTCGAGTGAAAGTCCGCCAACCATGGCCCGTACCAGCACCATTTTACCGCCAATATACTTAACCGGCAAGCACAAGAGTACAGAATTGCCGGGCTTTAGATTAAAAAATCCGAGGGTAGCCAGTGCAGAACGGATCATCTGCTGCTTCGCTATCAAATGCAGGCCGGGCGGTCCCGTAGAACCCGAAGTATTTGCCTGCACTGTAGGTGAGGCCGACAGCCAGTCGGTCAGAAAATCACCGATCTCCCGCTCATACCCGGCTCCTTCCTTCACCAGCTCGTAAGCCAGGTCCTTAAGTTGTTCCGCGGTATAAGCATGGCCGTTCAGCCGGAAAGACGGGTGGAGTTTAAGCTGTTGTTCCATCGGAATGTTTTAGGGCAAGAAATTGGGATTTGGTCAATACTTTCCCGGTAAGGCGTTCTTTCCAGTTAGTCCAGCCGTATTTCTTTCCGAAGAAATACAAGAGGGCCGGGTAGACTACAAAGACAGGGATCAGTACATCCCATCCCAGCTTGGGGTCGGAAATATCTTTAAACAGCGAATTGGTCTGAAAGGCTGTCCAGTCGGCTGTTACCAGGAGGGCTGTTATAAGGTTGTTGGCTGCATGGAAGCCCAGGGCAAGCTCCAGGCCTTCGTCCATCAGGGTAACGATTCCAAGGAAAAGACCGGTTCCTATATAGAATATCAGGATGCCCGAACCCAGCTTTTCCACCTCGGGGTTACCCAGGTGCATAATGCCAAATAAAAGGGATGTAACCAGAAGGGGCATCCAGCGGTTCCCCGCCATAAGGCCTATCCCCTGCATCATATGCCCACGGAAAAGGTATTCTTCAAAACTTGTCTGGAAGGGGATCAACAGTACGCCTATTACAACGAGGTTAAGAAAGGGCAAGGGCTGAAAGTTAAAGATATAGTCTTCCGGAGAGAGCAGAATATCTGCCCCGGTCACGGCTATTGTTATCCCGCCCCATACCATAAATGCAAACATAATACGCTTCCAGTCTACTTTTTTCCTGGAAGTGGTCAGGGAAGTTATAGACTGGGGGTGTACCAGTTTCACCCAGGCCCAGACTATAAAAAGGCCGACAGCCAATGGCGCCAGCAGGATAACCAGTACCAGATTGGATCCAAGTTTATCGATAAGATCAGCCATCATCACATCCACGCTAATTGGTGAATACAACATGGAAATGTAATTAAATGCCATCAGGCCTATAAATCCCAATGGCAGCACCCAGAACTTCCAGATGCCGATGTCGCCCTTATACCCCTGTTCTATATACATAACACATTAAAAATTTCCTTTGTCCATGCCGTTTTCGTGTCATAAGATAAGAAACCGCCGGCCGCTCTCAGGGGGCTGTGAAAATTATTTTTAAACAAGCTACCTGTACCCAACCCCTGGGCGGTGTGCCGTCCTTTATTAAAAGTCCATTGGGCAATGGCATTGAGGCCTACATTGCTTTCCAGTGCGCTGGTAACCCACCAGCCTGTTCCTGCATGTACTGCCAGATCAAGCCACTCTTCGCAACCGGAATATCCTCCCAATAAGCTGGGTTTTAATACCAGGTAATGGGGGTTTATGGTTTGTAGTAATTTTAGCTTTTCAGTAACGGTGGTAATGCCGATCAGCTCCTCATCAAGTGCTATCGGCACCGGGGAGGTTTCACATAAGGCCGCCATGATATCCCACTGCCCCTGTTTAACTGGCTGTTCTATGGAATGTAAATCAAACTCTGAAAGCCGGTTGAGTTTCTCAGGTGCTTCTTCCGGGCTGAATGCCCCGTTAGCATCTACCCGGAGTTCGATTTCCGAGGCTGGGTGTTCCGCCCTTATGGCATACAGGATCTTCAGTTCGGTCGCGAAATCCAGGGAACCAATTTTAAGTTTAATGCAATGGTAACCGGCTTTGAGTTTTTCCCTGATCTGTTTCAGCATAAAAGCCTTGCTGCCCATCCATATTAATCCGTTGATTGGGATATCTTCCCTGCCGTCGGTAAAGGCTGAAGGGAAAAGTATAAAAGGGTCCGGGGAATTAAAAGAAAGCAATGCCTGTTCAAGTCCGAACCTAATACTTGGAAAAGCCTCCAGGGCCGGCAACAACTTTGTTTCGCCTTCTTCGAGCTGCCGGCACACTATCCGAAGGCGGTCTTCGTAGCCAGAGACATCATCCGAACTCAAGCCCCTGAACAGGGCGCACTCCCCTATCCCGCGCCTCCGTCCTTCCTCCAGTAGCAGGAACCAGGTTTCCTTCCTGCTCATGATCCCCCTGGATGTCCCGCCGGGTATTTTAAAATTCAGAATATATTTCCGGTAAGTTGCTTTCATGCGATAAACGCCCAAATTTAAGTATATTTTCAGTCCAAAACGGCCACAATGAAAGCAATATCGGAAAAAGTGGTATGGATTACAGGAGCGTCATCGGGCATAGGGGAAGCCCTGGCATATGCGTTAGACAGACTTGGGTGCCGGCTTATATTATCGGCCAGGGATACTGGGAAATTAAATCAGATAAAATCCAGCTGCTCGGCGCCCGGCAGGGTGCAAATATTACCGCTCGACCTGGCTGAACCGGACATCATGCCCCGACTGGCAAAAAAGGCGGTGAGCCTTTTCGGACAAGTAGACATTCTGGTAAACAACGCCGGGATCAGCCAGCGTTCCCTGATTGTGGATACTGAAATTCAAGTATATAAACAATTGATGGATATCAATTACCTGGGAACGGTTGCCCTCACCAATGCAATGTTACCCTACTTTCTGAAGAGGAAACAAGGTCATTTCGTTACGGTAACCAGCCTTATGGGTAAATTCGGTTCTCCTTACCGATCAGGCTATTGCGCTGCCAAACACGCCTTACATGGGTTCTTCGATGTTTTGAGAATGGAACACGACAGAGTCCTTTCGGTAACCTTGATCTGCCCCGGCTTCGTAAATACGGAAATTGCCCAAAATGCCTTAACAGCAACCGGCAGTGCCCAGGGCGCTAATGACAGACGTACTGCTGAAGGCATGGACCCCGGAATTTTTGCGAAAAAGATGATTAAAGCGATCCTAGCGAAAAAACATGAAGTTTCAATCGGGGGAAAGGAAGTGTTTGGGGTATACCTCAAGCGTTTTTTTCCAGGGCTGCTTCATAGGGTTGTCCTGAGAAGCCAGG